>JAJFVF010000002.1:300000-524847 GCA_021371935.1 bacterium | reverse complement strand
TGTGACTGGAGTTCAGACGTGTGCTCTTCCGATCTTGTCGATATCCTGGGCAAGAGCCACTCCAGCCGTATCGGATCAATGGTAGAGGACATAGTCCAGCACTCGTCCGAACACCAAGCTATCGGAATGAGCGAGCCCTTTAGAAAAGCCACCAACCGCCTCAAGGACTATCTTTTCATGCATGTATATGGCCGGGATGTGAGGGGTATAGCCGAACTGGAATACGCCGGTCAGATGCTAAAGGAACTTTTCAGGTTCTATATGGCCCACCCTGACCAGTTGCATGCAAACGGAACCGAGCATTCTGATGAATGCAAAGATACGGTTCAGCTTGCGCGCAGAGTCTGCGATTTTATCTCCGGAATGACTGACCGCTATGCGCAAAAAGCTCATGCGAGTCTGGCAGCCGAAAGCTCCAGTATCCGGGATTCCTGAGCTTTCGGACACAACAAACTTTCAGACCTCTTTTTTTTATTATCCGTTGGCAATGGCGGATTAGCGTGATATAATGAAAATGTAATTCATTGCCGTAATATTTCTCCTGTTCTTTGTGAAGCGAACTTCGGAATATGAACGGAACATGGAGGTGTGCTCAGATAATGAAAACCGCGATCAAATGCAACTGCGGACAGCGTGTGCTTGCAAAGGATGTAATGCAGACCGGCTATTATCTCCGCTTAATAGGTCCCAGTTTTGTTTATGTAAAATTCCGCTGCCCGCGCTGCAAGAAGCTTGGTGAACAATTTGTAAAGCAGGAAGATTGGGAAGATGGAATCCTGCATGACATTCCAAGCGAACTCAAACCGGATGAAAAGCCCAGATTTGAGAAGATGGGTAGAATTGATATTCATGAGTGTATTGATGCTCATTTTGAACTCGAGAAACTGGATAGTCTGGGCGAACTGATCGATACACTGGAAGAAGCAAAAAAGTAATCGAACATATAATAATTACACGAAGAGTGCACGACATGTGGTACGTGCGCTCTTTTTGCGTATATGTTCATCTGCTCAATTTGATGCGCCGCCCAGCTCGAGCCAGAGCTTTTTGTCTTTGTCTATGCCGTAGTTCTGGCCGTCGGGTGACCAAGCAAGCCCTATCTCATACGGTCCCAGCGGATGATACAAACCTACTTTCAGATACGAATTGGAGTAATGATAGCTGGAATCGTTGAGACTGTAGGCATAGCTGTATAGGTTATAGCTGCACCTTGCCCGCCATTTCTTCGTCGGACGCACGTTGAGACTTGAAATGAGGCTCAAGCGTCCCGAGTCCAACCCATAGCTTGCCGATGAGTTACAATTCCATTTGTTGCCGCTCAGAGCCAGCCCGCATCTGAGCAGATGAACTCCCTGAGATGATATACTCTCGGCGGGACCGCTCGTGACATTCAGGCTGTAGCCAATGGATGCATTGCCGCCATTCCAGAGACGGCGCAGGGTCGGACCGGCTCGCAGGCTTGCGCCCATATCTGCTTCGGCTGTCGTGATTATTGCGCCTGTCGCTTCAAAACCTGTCCTGAATCTGCCCTTGCCGGACTCAGCGCGATTGTAGCCCAGACCCAGTGACTGATACAGACACGATGATGTGGACTCGTCGGACGAAGTCCACAGAGAGCCGTAACCCATTGTATAGCTCGGTGACAGGAAGCCGAATACTTTTGTCGGGGTGCCCGGTCTGAATGTGGCCTTAAGAGTGCAGTTCGACTGGTTCACATACTCGAGGTTCTCATCTACATACTGCTGGACGCTGCTGCCCCCGAAGTAGCCGGACAGTTGGTAATTGTATTTTCTGAGGCTGCCGGTCACATTCAAAGTGGTGTAATACAGGTTCTTTGCATATGTCGAGGAGGGCTGATAGCGCGAAGATATGTCTATCCTGCCGCCGGAGAGCATTGAGCCGAACTCCAGGTGGTGTGAGAGTTCAAGCGCTTGAGTAGTGGCGCCAATCGAGTCGATGAAGACTCTGCCCTGCCCGCCATCACCCATCGAATAATCCTGATCCAGACCCAGGCTCAAGCCCTTTCTGGGTCTGGTATAGCCGCCGGTCTCGCTGCCGTCCGCCGCGTAGCGGAGTTTGAGCGCTCCGGTGGCTGAATCCGACATCTGATAATATAATGGAAGATCCACGAGCATTCCATTGTCGGATGTGTAGCGGACCTGCTGCAGGATCGACTCACGTTTTTCGTAACTGTAGGAGTAATAAGGCATCCTGATGACTTCAGTCTGGCCCACATATATCGAGGCTTTGAAAAAGAGTATCTTATCGCCTGGAATTAGGACGAGCCTTGAGGATACGATCCATGTCCTGCCGTCCACATCCGCCATAGGCACAAAACCCGTGCCATCGTCAGAGTCTTTTGAGTCTATCGGTTCAAGCGCCGCATCGTATGTCGTGCTTTTGTCCTCTTCATTTGCACCGATCAGACGGATAGTGTCGTTTTGAGTGTTGCATATAATCGCATCGGCGCTGAGGTTCCTGTCATCTTTACTGACGGTCACGCTGCCTTGAGCCAGGATACGACCAGAGTTTCGCAGCATCTGTGCGGCGTCGGCCTTAATCGTCAGTCCCTTGTACTCTATGCTGACACCGCTGCTTGCGAGAATGGTATCTTTGTCCACACAATATGCCAGTGAGCCGCCCTCCATGCGTATTGCTCTGGCGCCTGCCGTGACTTGCTCATAATTTGCCGAAGACGAGAATTCCACTTGTGTCGATGCTGACCCGCCATTTGCGATGGCGTTTATGATTGCAACCTGAGGACATGCCGCAGAGGTCAAAATACCGATGGCTCGGCCTCCGGATGTATAGACTGCTGCGGTGATATCTCCTGCAGAGGTTGTCAGGCGGACTTCGGTGCCGTCGGCAACCGGCGCTCCGGTCGAATCGACGAGCGTGACCAGCACCTGAGAGGTGCTTTTCCCATCAGCCGGAATACATGATGGGTTGGCTTCAACAGAGACGAAAACAGCCGCTCCGGCTTGCAGTTGAGTCGACAAAGCCAGTCCTATCAGTAGTAATATTGCTGTCCTGTAGGATGACAATTGTTACTCTCAAAGGTACCGAGGTCCTAGATAGGACCTCGGTAATATTTTTGCTATGGTGTGACAACAGTAAAGCCGACCGTAAGCGTAACCTTCGAGCCTGCTCCACCAGATGGAATCGTTATGGTAACCGTTCCGGCACCTGTCTCGGTCGGTGAAACTGAATCCACGCTGGTCGAGAGAGTAAATGTAGCCGTTCCATCACTTGTCTGGGCAGTCGAAGACAACAGTGTCCCTTTACTGGTGGCGGCTGTGATCTCCGTGCCGTCGACCATCGAGTTTCCATTTATGTCTTTTGCCGTGACTGTAATGACAGCCTGGCCTCCGGAGCTTGCCAGCGTCGTGGGAGATATTTCAGCAGAACAATTTGCCGCGTAAGGTCCTCCCGAGAAGATAACGGTAATCTGGCCGCTCGTGACACCACCTGCCGTGGCCGTAACATAGACATTGCCGTCTCCGCCATATGCATCCGTGGTCAATGTTGCAGTAGCGATGCCATTGGTAGTTGTTGTGGCATTGGAAATGACGCCGTGAGTTGAAGTAAATGTGACATATTTGCCGTCCGGCACAGCGTTTCCGTCGGTATCCGAAACGATTGCCGTAAGGGTCGTCGTATTACCCGAAATGTCCAGCCCTCTGACATTTGTCTTGCTTGCACTGACGCTCACACTGCCGACCTCGCTGGGGACGAAATTAACAGTAGTGGTCGCACTGATGTCCGATACCGGATCGGGAACATCTTCTGTCTGGCTGGAGGCGGTGACCATAGCTTTAACTGTAGCAGTCCCTGATTTGCTCGCGTTACCGCTGGAGTCTCTGGTGACGAGCGATGCTGTTGCCGCACCGCTTGTGGTCTGAGATTGCGCTGTTATAGAGCCATTCCCACCGCCGTTGGTGTCGGCTATCACGCTGAACGTCACTACTGTGCCGTCTGTGACCGTATTGCCGCCGGAATCTTTCACCGTGGCCGTTATTGTAGTAGACGAGTTACCATCGCATGAAAGGCTGCTGCTGCCACTTTTGAGGCTGATGGAATATGGCGGCCCTGCCGTAACTTTGACTGTCTCGGTTGCAGAAGTGCCCGACCATGTTGCTGTAATCGTGGAATTGCCTGTCTTTGTGCTTGTAAGGGTCGTGGTTGCCACCCCATTGGATATTGATACGCTGTCATCACTGAGCGTTCCTACACTGGCAGTGAATTTTACGGTTCCACTGGTCGCCGCACTGCCCTCCGCGTCGGTGCATGTCGCTGTGATTGTCGATGATGTCGTCGAACCGCCGCCATTGGTTACCTGAATTGTGGACGGGCTCACTTCCAAATCTATGCTGACGCCAAATGAGACTGTGATGGTTTTTGTCGAACCATTGCATTTCACCTTCACAACTGCATTTTCTTCAGTTGTCTTGGCGGTCACGGTAGCCGTAGCCACTCCTCCAGTTGTAGTTGTTGTCGTATGATTGAGTGTGCCAGCGGTTGTAGAGAAGGTTACGGTAGTGCCGTCGGCAACAAGATTGCCACCGGAATCCCTTATGGTTGCGGTGATTGTTACTACGCTGCTGTCACCGCTTGTATCGCTGTAACTTGTAGTTTTTTCGGCTTCAAGCGTGATGCCGGAGTTGTCCGAACCACCGTGGCTTCTGGTCAGCAGGTATGTCGCCAGACCGATGCCCAGTACCCACCATAGCCACTTCAGCTTCGACGATTTCTTTTTGATCTGAGGCATGCTGGTAAGAGGAGCCTCATCACCTGCCTGAATTACCGATCCTTCAGCACGGTTGGCGATTACTATTCTGGAAATGCCCCAGTTGACCTGCACGACCTCATAATCGGCGACTTTCGTACCGTTATGGACTATGCAGCCTTTGGAGCCGACTTGTATGCCCTCACCTTTTCCAGCATTTATATAGAGGTTTCCCGCAGTATCGGTAAAACTTGATATTGCCACCGATTGGGTAGATTTTGCTCCTTCGGCTGCATATATTGGAGCTGTGATTGACGAGATCATAACAATCACAAGCGTTAACGATAACCTGGAGGCAAAATTTCCAGTAATTGCCTTTAAGCTCATTGTATCCTCCTGACTAATATTCAGACGATGCTGAGGTTCTCACGATTATAATACCTCTGCCGACAATAGCATAGGTTCCTGAAAAAATTATTAATATCGGACTGATATTTAATTTGGCAGATTCACTCAACAAATACAGGGCTGCAGTCAAAACGATGAGCTTCTTTTTAGCACACCGAAGGTTTTTGCTATACCTGTGTTTAATAATACTAGATATGGTTAAAAAAAGCTATTTACTTGACATGGACGGTGTTTTGGTGCGGGGAAGTGCTGCAATCCCCGGCGCGCAGCAATTCATTGAGCGACTGCTTGATCATGATATCCGTTTTGCTGTGCTTACAAACAATCCTATGTATACACCTCGTGATTTGCAGCACAGATTATCGCTTGTTGGGCTTGATGTTCCACACGACCGTCTGTTTACCGCGGCCATGGCCACCGCGCAGTTCCTGCGTGCCCAGATGCCGAACGGATCAGCATATGTTATTGGTGAAGCCGGGCTGACTTCGGCTTTGCATGATATAGGCTATCTGCAGACCGAGCGTGACCCGGATTATGTGGTCCTCGGTGAGACCACCAACTACAACTTTGAGCGTATTTCCAAGGCCGTAAGGCTTGTGGCAGCAGGGGCTAGGTTCATTGCCACAAACCCTGATCCATCCGGTCCGAGCGAGAAGGGAATCGAACCGGCGTGCGGCGCAATGGCGGCTCTTATACAGAAGGCTACGGGTATTGCGCCATATTTCATAGGTAAGCCAAACCCATTGATGATGAGAAGTGCGCTCAGATTCTTGGGGGCGCACTCCGAAGAAACGGTGATGGTTGGCGACAGAATGGACACCGATATAGTCGCAGGCATGGAGAGCGGCATGGATACGATAATGGTGCTCACCGGCGTCACGAGCGGTGAGATGATTACCAAATTTCCTTACAGGCCGATGAAAGTTGTAGAGTCTGTCGCAGATATAGAGGTGTGATGACGCTCAGCGCCTCCCAAAGCCAATAATCAATATAAAATACTCCAATACTAAATTAGCTTGGGGGTCAACCATGTATGTGACTTTGGTCTACGTTCAGGTCAAGCCGGAGCATGTTGAAGACTTCAAGGAAGCAACGCTCGAAAATGCAATTCAGAGTCAGAACGAGCCGGGCAACATCAGATTTGATGTGCTTCATTCAAATGTGAACCCGTCATATTTCGTGCTGTATGAGGCATATGAGTCGGCAGAAGACGCAGCCGCGCACAAGGGCACATCGCATTATTTGCACTGGAGAGACACTGTCGCCGACTGGATGGCCGCTCCAAGACAGTCTGCAGCATATGAAGGGCTCAAACCTTCCAATGATTTTTGGGTAAGTGACAAATAGATATCTTGCTGCCGGTTATTATAGTGGACTGTAATGTAAAGTCGTGCGCGGCTCTAAGCAATTTACGCTAAGTAAATTGCACTTCTCAGCATAAAACCCGTATATGTTAAAGTACAATCTCTAATACAAGTTTATGGGCATAATTTACTTAGCGGCGCTGTTCATATCATTATTCGCTCCGATGTATGCGTGTGCCTCCACGCGTGACGCCGGAAACGTTCTCACAAAAACTTTGAGGACGGATTATTTCGTCGTTCATTACGATCCTACCGACCCTTACTTGCCGCAGCTTATGTCAGAGACTGCGCAGATAGCGCTTACGCGCATCAGCCGTGACTTAGGTTACAAGCCTGAGAAACACAGGCCATTGGTTCTGAATATATATCCCACGCATCAATCGTTCATAAAAGCCGGTGGCTTGAAGGATAGGGCGTTTACAGTAGGCACCGCAAGCAGCCGGGATATTATTTCTGTCGATGCCAGCGGAGTCTTTGCATCTCCCACTGAAACGATAAACCATGAGATCACTCATGCGATAATATTCAGGCTGCTCGGCAAAAACATTACTGCGCTTCCGCTGTGGGCAAACGAGGGTTTGGCACAGTATGAGTCTGAAGAGTTTCCCGATGCGGACAACGCCATCGTGGCTAACGCGGCGGCAGACGGCAGCCTGGTCCCGCTATCCCACTTTGTCGACCATTTTCCAAAGGACAAATCAAACCTCGCTTATGCGGAATCCGCGTCGGCAATACGCTATTTGGTCAAAGAACATGGCAAATCCGCACCTAAAAAGATGCTTGCCGAGCTTGCACACGGCACTTCGTTCGATAAGGCCATGCTCAAAGCCGCAGGTCAGAGATCTGGTGATTTTGCCGATAGCTGGGAGGAACACGTCAATAAACGATACTATGCTCTTAAGTTGACGCGCATAGCGATTGGCACTGTGCCCATTGTTATGGCTATTCTCGCCATAATCGCCTTTTTTGTCAGACGCAAACAGAAGATTGAAGCAGCAAAGCGATGGGAGCAGGAAGAATTCGACGAGTCAATGCGCAGGCAACTCGGCAACGACTGGCATAGATAAGCAGCATTGATATGCAGATTGGACCTGCGCCAAAACGTGCATTGAAGTATAATTATATATGTGTGAATTACGAATACGAACAGTGAGATAGGAACCTACTTAGTATCATAATGAGTTTGCAAAATCTGCTTCAAATAAATCAGCGATTTTCCAAGTCGCGAGACGTGGCCGATTCAATAGCCAAGGGCATGAGGCTGGTCCAGGTGGAAGGGCTTGCCGCATCTGCGAAGGGTTGGCTGCTTGCAGGGCTATACGACCAGGCTAAGCGCACGACACTCGTGCTCACATACACATATGAACAGGCCGAACGCATAGCCGAAGACCTGCCTCTATACGGCATCCCTGCCGAGCAGGTGATGTTCTATCCTCCCAGCGACTCGCTGATATATGAGGAGGGTCCGCCCAACTACAGCGTGATAGGTGAGCGCCTTGCGGCTCTGCAATCGCTGGCGTTGGGTGAAAAATCGGTGATAGTGGCGCCGATAAATGCTGCTCTCCGGCGGACCATGACCGGCGATGAATTGATCTGCTCATACGCTTCCGGTAAGGTCGGCGATGAGATGGACATGGACAAGTTCGCCGCGCTGCTGGTGAGCATGGGCTATGAACATACCGATGTGGTGGACCGTCACGGCGAGTTCAGTAAGCGCGGCGGTATAATAGACGTATATGCGTCCAATCACGACAGTCCCATACGTATTGAGCTGTGGGGAGATGAGGTCGAAAGCATACGCCACTTCGACAGTGCCAGCCAGCGCTCTACGTCCAAGATAGACTCTGCACTGATATTGCCGTCACGCGAAGTGCTTCTCAATCCTGACCGGGCAAAGAGCGCGATAGTGCGTATCCGGAAAGAACTCGATGCTCAGCTAAAGAGCCTTTCCGATTCGGGTGAGCAAGAGTCTGCAAAACGGCTCTCTGAGAAGGTCAATGACGATATCCGTCGGATCGAGAACCTGGATTACTTCGACGAGCTTGAGTATTACCTGCCGTATCTGTTGTCGGATGAGGTCTCCATATTCGATTACCTGCCCGCGGATGCCTTGATCGTGCTCGACGAGCCTATGCAGATCAAGAGCCATTGGGAACAGCATGAAGAACAGATGGTCGAGACCCTGATAAACAGGGCCGGCAGGGGGTTGCTGCTTGCGTCACAGCGCAGACAGCACGTGCCGCTTGAGTCTACTGTAAAGCGTTCCCTTGCAACTCGTCAGGCCGTAGTGCTCACGCTGCTGCCGAGGCCGGTCAGTTGGGCAAAGTCTGATGTGATCGTTCAGATGGACTCCGCGCCCATGGACAGTTACGGCGGTCATCTGGAGGCTGTGGCTGACCAGATCAGGACATGGCAGTCGAACGACCTTACTATAGTTCTTGCCAGCAGTCAGGCCAAACGCATGCTCGAAATACTTACCGAGTTCAACATATTGGCTGCACGGCTTGAAGACATTGACGGCGGCGATTCAGAAACCGCTGCTGAGGGTGACAGAGAGGATTGTCCATTCTCCACTCTCCACTCTCCACTCTCCACCGGCGTTTACGTTGCTCAAGCACCGCTTCGCTCAGGCTTTAAGCTAAACGATGCAGGGCTGATGGTGGTGGCAGACTCGGACGTATTCGGCGCGCAAAGACTTCATCGACCGCGAAAAGCCTCTCATGAAGGCATCCCGATTTCGAGCGTCCTCGACCTGAAAGAGGGCGACTATGTGGTCCATATAAACCATGGCATCGGATACTATCGGGGTATTCACAAACTCACTACCAACGGCGTGGAGCGCGAATATCTGCTGCTGGAATATGCTCATGACGACAAGCTCTATGTTCCTGCGGAGCAGATCGACCGTGTGCAGAAATACATCGGCGGCGAGAGCAGTCCGCCTGCTGTCCATAGACTCGGCGGCAGCGAGTGGCAGCGCACGACCAGCAAAGTCAAAAAGGCCGTTCAGGAGATGGCCAAGGAGCTTGTGGAGCTATACGCATGGCGGCAGGCCCTCGGTGGACACAGCTACAGCCCCGATTCTGTCTGGCAGGAGGAGATGGAGTCAGCGTTTCCATATCGTGAGACTCCAGACCAGCTTGCGGCGATCCATGACGTAAAGCATGATCTTGAGGAGCCTAAGGCCATGGATCGCCTGATCTGCGGGGATGTCGGTTACGGCAAGACGGAGGTCGCTATCCGCGCTGCGTTCAAAGTGGTGAGTGAAGGCAAACAGGTGGCTGTGCTCTGCCCGACTACGGTCCTGGCGCAGCAGCACTTCAACACATTCAGCGAACGACTTGCCGCATTCCCAATCTCAATAGGCCTGCTCTCGCGTTTTCGCAGCAAGAAAGAACAGAAGGAAACAGTGGAGGGGCTCAAGTTCGGCACTGTCGATATCGCCATAGGCACACACAGGCTCCTGTCTAAAGATGTGGAGTTCAAGGAACTGGGACTGCTCATCATAGACGAAGAGCAGCGGTTCGGCGTGCGCCACAAAGAAAAGCTCAAACAGCTCAGGAAGACTGTCGATGTGCTCACCATGACCGCGACCCCTATCCCGCGCACTCTGCATATGTCGCTCTCGGGCATCCGGGATATGAGCATCATTAATGACCCGCCGGAGGGTCGCCAGCCGATCAAAACTATGGTTCGTGAGGCTCAGTCCGATATAGTGCGCGACGCCATAGTGCGTGAACTCGACCGCGGCGGGCAGGTGTTTTTTGTGCATAACCGTGTCGAAAATATTGGCCATGTGGCTGAGCAGGTCCAGAAGCTGGTCCCGTATGCCAGGGTGGATGTGGCGCACGGTCAGATGCCTGAGAGTGAACTCGAACGGGTGATGATGGACTTTTACGAGCACAAGTTCGATATTCTGGTGTGCACGGTCATCATCGAGAGCGGCCTGGACATTCCCAATGCGAATACGATCGTACTAAACGATGCCGACAAGCTCGGTCTGGCTCAGCTCTATCAGCTCAGAGGCCGTGTCGGGCGCTCGGACAGGCAGGCGTATGCATATTTGCTCTACAGACCAGACAAAGTCGTAAGCGAGGTCGCCGAAAAGAGACTTGCTGCCATTAAGGAGTTCACCGGTCTGGGCAGTGGGTATCGAATCGCTCTGCGTGACCTCGAAATACGAGGCGCGGGCAATATTCTCGGAGCCGAGCAGAGCGGACAGATGGCTGCGGTGGGCTTCGACCTCTATTGCCAACTGCTTTCCAAGGCTGTCGCGGAGTTTAAGGGCGAGGAAGTAAACGAGATCGAACTGCCGGCCGTGGACCTGCCGGTGGATGCATTCATTCCGCAGGGATATATGCCCACCGAGGCGCATCGGATCTTATTCTATAAGAAGATGGCGGCTGTTAAGAGCACTGCGGATGTGCAGGCAGTGCAGGACGAGCTTGAAGACCGTTTTGGAGACCCACCGCGGCCCGTATGGAATATGCTCGCTATATTGAGGCTCCGCCTGCGATGTTACGAGCTTGGGATTGCGAATATATCCACACTCAAAAAGCAGGTGATTGTCCACTTCGGCCATGGCGTGCGCCTGACTCAGAGCGTCTGTCTTGAACTTAACCGCCAGCACCGCACTCATTACTTCCAGACGGATAAGCTCACTATCAATGTCTCGACGCCCTCGCGAGTGATTTCAGAGGTCGAAGATATGATTGAGGTGCTTGCTAATGGGTTTAAGAGGGTGAAGGAGATACTGGCAAAGAGTAGTTATTAGGTGATGGGTGAAATGGCTTTATGCTTCAGCTTGCCTTAGATAAATTGATGTGTCTATTAATAAGCTATATAATCGATTCGTAGACATGTATTTTGTTACGACTGTGATTTGCCACGGAGGAACCCGGTGGAACCGTTACCATATGAAATCACTGAGGCAATGATTCAATGCTTTGGAAGAAGCTTTCATTATCGAGATCCATTTGCAAGCTTCTTTCGATCTGCTGGAGTTGACAGAGAGCTAGTTGACAAATATAGTCACTTGCCTAAGTTTAGGTGGGCTCGTAGCATTCTTACAGATTTGGGCAATTCAGAAGATGGACGTCTAGTGCAACGTAGGCTACTGACTGAGTTATGTAAGCTCCGAGGACTGCCCGATAATGATGTTCCGGATCGTGACGCTGGAATTAATGCGTTAAGGTGTCTTAAGGAACTTGCTATTTCGCACGATCTGTATGTCCAAGCAGAAAAGCAGCAAGCTAATACACGAGTGAAGCGTGCTGTAGACAAGATGAGTGTTATACAAGAAAGAGTTAATAAACTAGACAGTCTGCGGCAACAATTCAATGCAGGGCTGAAAAGTGATAAACGGCAACAAGCAGGCTATTCATTAGAAACTATATTCAAAGAATTATGTGCTCTATTTGAGATAGAATATAGAAAGTCCTACAAGATACGCAACCAACAAATAGACGGTAGTTTCAAGTTTGATGCATTTGACTATCTTGTTGAGGCAAGATGGCGTTCTAAATTGCCAACAAGTCAAGAGATAGGTGGATTCAAGTCTAAAGTAGACACCAAATTAGAAAGCACTCGCGGGCTATTCATATCCGTACTGGGTTTTAGTCCTGAAGTCATTAGTGAATATGAAGGTCGCGGTGCGAAGATTGTTTTCATGTCAGGTGAAGACCTTATATATATACTAGAAGGGCGTTTTGACTTTTGTGATGCCTTGAAGCTTAAAGTATCAAAGGCTGCACAGGAAGGCAAGGTATATGTGTCATTACGTGAACACCTATAAAATATAAGCTATGTTCTTTTTGTGTGTCTTTCCTGTTTCCTGGGTGGCGATTTCCGAATCGCCACCCCACCACTTAAGAAGGGGTTTCCAAATCCCGAAACTAATCAACCCACAAATGGCACATCGCTACAAAGTAACCCCCTTTATCACACAATCCTCTGTGCTCTATATGGTAGTGGTCAATAACCAGCCAAAGGAGGACACTACAATGGCAAGAAAAGATATAGAAGAGCAGCACTTTCAAACCGATCAGCAAGCGCAGGCGGGGATATCCATCGGAGACTAATGTCGGCAAGGGCATGCGAGTGGTTCACGGATATAAGGAACTCGAGGAAAAGCTGGGTAACAACGACCTGTGCCCATGCGGGTCGGGACGCCGCTTTCAAGAACTGCTGCCGAAACTCAGGCAGGTATGACGGCTCCGGTCGTCACTATTATTTTTAGGTGATAAAAAAGCTCGTGGGATCGGTGATCGATCCACGAGCGTTTGTTGCTGGAAGCATGGCGGTCCCAAGGGGGACCGGGGTATATGTATATTCCCTACCTCATTTCACTTCGTTGCTACTCTCAACAAGAAACGTGGGCATGGGTTTAGGGCGGCGTAATTTATACCGCTGTATCGGAGGTCTTTTTCTCTCATATCGCACTGACGACTGCGGCCAGATAAAGCTATTCAGTGGGTGCATTCGCTCTGTAGGAACGAGGAGCTTTGTTAGAAGTGCAGGGGTATAATTCAAGCAGTGGGATCGTTGCAATCCACCAATTACGGCTACACTTTGATATCTTATATTCACATTGACAACAAGCTATTGTTGTGCTAGTATGCTGCTGGTTGAACTTATCCCCACAGTAACTAAAAGTTTATAGCATACCGGAGAACTGTTGGTTACTATAATAAGGTTTCAACCGTGAGGCTCCACCCCCGCAGTGCTTGTCGCTGACGGGGGTGTCCTCTTTTTAGGGAGGTGTTGCGTCGTGAGATATGTGCTTGGGTTGGATATTGGAATAGCCTCAGTCGGATGGGCAATTCTAAATCTGGATGATAAGCGAGTTGAAAGACTTGGAGTACGTGCCTTTAACAAAGCAGAAAACCCCAAAAACGGTGCACCATTAGCCGAACCACGGAGGCTTGCAAGGTCTGTACGTCGTAGGCTGCGTCGAAGATCAGAACGGCTGCATAGAGCGAAAGACCTCTTTGTGGAATATGGTCTTATTGCCGAACGAGAGCGCGACACTGCATTTATAACTACAGACGCACGGCCAGACCCTTGGTGTATACGTGCTGAAGGGTTAGATCGACTTTTGACTGGCGAAGAGTTTGCACGAGCATTGTTTCACATCATCAAACGCCGCGGATTCAAGTCCAACCGCAAGAGCGAAGCTGCAGAAGAAACTGATGGAAGAATGAAAGCAAGTATATCTGCAAACTTGCAATATATGAATGAACATGGATATCGAACTGCGGGCGAGATGTTCTACCTAGATGAACGATTCAAAGGGCAAAAGCGCAATTCCAGAGATTTCTATGAGAACGCGGTAGATCGACCTACACTAGAATCTGAGATAAAACTGCTTTTCAATGCACAAAGAGGATTTGGCAGTAAATTTGGCGATGCAACTTTTGAGTCCAGAATTACGGATGTCTTTCTCTGGCAGATGCCCTTCGCCAAAGGTGACGATCTGTTAAAGAAGATCGGATATTGCTCTCTGGAAAAGGATCAGCCAAGAGCACCTCAGCACTCATATTATGCCGAGAGGGCAATGTTGCTAGGAAAAGTAAATAGCCTGAACTACTTCTGCAATGGCAACAAATGCTATCTTGAGCGCGACCAACGCGACAAAGTAGTTAATCTTGCATACTCTAAAGTAAAGGTCACCTATGCTGATTTACGTAAAGTTATTAATTTACCTGCTGACGCAAGATTCACTGGTCTTACCTATATGCGTCGTAAAACAAAAGGAGAACCCCTTGTAGAATGTGTAGAGGAATGCGAGAAGTCCTCTTGTGTTGAATTGAAAGGCTTCCATACTCTACGCAAAGCATTCGGAAAGAATGGTTTATGGAAAAGCATTGAGTCAAATCCTGACCTAATGGATCAACTCACATATGCACTGACGTTTTTCAAGACAGACAACGATATTCAAGAGTATCTTTCTAAAAACAGTGTCGATGACGAGATTGCTAGAATCGTACTAACTTGCCAGGGGCTAGCGAAAACAGCAAAGCTGAGCACTATTGCCCTTAGGAAGATACTTCCACATCTTGAGGAAGGTTGTTTCTATAGTGATGCATGTGCCAAGGCTGGGTACAACCACTCAAGTCTGAATCCTGGGATTAAGTTTAAAAAGCTACCTTCGATCGATCCTGACACGATACGTAATCCAGTGGTTCTG
The DNA here is from genome assembly GCA_021371935.1 of bacterium. Lineage (NCBI taxonomy): Bacteria > bacterium. Next base: position 510,161 of record JAJFVF010000002.1, on the reverse strand, counting down.
CGCGGTTTGACACAAGCGAGAAAAGTCGTAAATGCTGTGATTGATCGTTATGGGTCTCCATATAGAATACATATCGAACTTGCCAGAGACATGGGCAAATCCCGCAAGGATCGCGATGAAATTACTAGACACCAAAAGGAGAATGAAGCGGAAGCCGAGCGTGAAAGACAGCGATTCCGCGATCTGTTTAATGGGCGTGAACCAAACGGAACAGATCTGATTAAGCTCAGATTATACAATGAGCAACAGGGCAAATGCGCCTATTCCCAACAAAGCATAGATATCAATCGCCTATGGGAACCTCATTATGTCGAGATAGATCATGTTGTCCCTTACAGCAGGAGCTTTGATGACAGTCGATCTAACAAAGTGCTTGTGCTTTGGTCGGAGAATCAAAAGAAAGGCAACAAAATACCATTTGAGGCATTCGGACATGATGCCAGAATGTGGGCTGCATTCGATGGATGGGTCAGAGCAATATACCATGACAGAAAAAAAAGAGATAACCTGCTGCGCACCAGTTTCGACGATAAACTGGAAAAAGAGTGGAGAGATCGGAACCTTAATGACACTCGTTGGATTTGTCGAGCGTTTATGAATCATGTGCAAGACAACCTGTTGTTTGCAGATGCCGGAGAAAGAAATCCTGTTATTTGTGTAAATGGTCATATTGTCAGCAAGGCAAGAGGAATGTGGGGCATCAAAAAGGACCGGGAAGAAGATGATCTGCATCATGCAGTAGATGCAGCGGTTATCGCATCTCTTCTACAATATCAAGTTAAAATGATAACGGAACATGCTAAAGTGGGAGAAACTCGAATATCTTATAAAGATGATACGACCGGCGAAGTAATCGAGTGGGTCGAGAACAAGCGGCCCAGGCTTCCGCAGCCTTGGAATGGCTTCCGTGATGAGGTATTATCAAAAGTCCAGGATGTAATGGTGTCGCGCATGCCGCAACATAGTGCAAGCGGTGCAATTCACGAAGATACCATACGATCATCAAGAACAACACATCTTGATGGAAAGAGTTCAATCCGCAAACCGCTTAATGGACTCAAGGCCGATGATCTAAATAATCTATATGCTCCAGAAACGAATGAGAAGCTATACTCAGCAATACGTGAGAGGATGGTTCAATTTGATAATGATGCTAAAAAGGCATTTGCCGAACCGCTTTACAAGCCAACAAATGACGGCTCTCAAGGCCATATAGTAAAAAGCGTGAAAGTCTGTCAGACCCAGAATAGTGGCATTCATGTCCAAGGTGGAATTGCCGATAATGGAGACATGATAAGGACCGATGTGTTCAGGAAACCTAATGGCAAAGGGAAGTATGAGTATTATTTGGTTCCTGTATATGTTTCAGACAGACTCTTCAGGAAATTACCCAATAAAGCAATTGCAGCAAATAAGTCGTATGATGAATGGCCGGTGATTAATGATACCTACGAATTCTTGTTTTCTCTACGGCCTTTTGATCTGGTTCAGGTCGACGATATTGTAGGATATTATCACACAGTTGATCGGTCTAATGCTCGCATTCAGCTTTCTCTGCCTAATAAAACAACAGAAAAGCAGCGTGCCAGCACAAAGACCGCAACAACCATGAAAAAGTTCGCAGTTGGTATATTGGGTGACTACTATCCGGTCCGGAAAGAGGCAAGAGTTGGCTTGGAGAACGGTAGTAGTATCAAATCCTGCAAAACTACGAGTTCAAAATGATCAATTGGTAATCCAGCAACAGACTGCTGTGAATCTTCCTGTGGAAGACATCAGTGTCCTGGTGCTGGAGTCGCCTGAAGTGACTCTCTCATCGGCACTTCTTGACAGGCTTGCGCAACATGGTGTCACATTGTTCGCCTGTGACAGACGTCACTTACCTAGCCTGATCGCCACACCTTTTGCATCGCACAGCAGACTTGCAGGCATCCAGCGAATGCAGTTGGATGCAAGTATACCTTTCCAAAAGCGCTGCTGGCAAACGATCATCAAGCGCAAGATAGCAAATCAGGCTCGCTGCCTTGAGCTTCTTGGAAACACCACATCAAAACGTGTCGGCACTCTTGTCTCTCATGTATTGAGCGGAGATTCAGGCAATGCAGAGTCTACCGCTGCCAGAGTCTACTTTCAAGCTGCATTTGGACTAGCATTCAATCGCAGTGAAGAAGACACTCTCAATCACGCCCTCAACTATGGTTATGCCATTATGCGTGGCGCTGTGGCCAGAGGACTTACCGGTCATGGGTTTATTACATCTCTTGGCATTCACCATCGCAGCGAACTCAATCAGTTCAACCTTGCCGATGACTTTATCGAGCCGCTCCGTCCGGTAGTTGATCTATGCGCAGCTAATATGAGCTTGGGTGGCGAGTTGACAAAATCGAACCGTGAAAAGCTGGTGGCTTTACTCCATGCTGATGTTTTGGTAGACGGCAAATGCCATGCCGTCCATTATGCAGCAGAACTTATGGCAGCATCCTTTCTTGCTGCCTGTAGAGAAAAAGATGCAAGGTTGCTTAAGCTGCCGCAACTACTGCCGCTAAAGATGCACGAGTATGAGTAGATTTATGAGACTGGTTGTATTATACGATCTTCCGGTTGTGAGTAGAGTGCACAAAAAAGCCTATGTCAGGTTTCATAAGTTCCTACTGCGTGACGGCTATGATATGGTGCAGTATTCTGTATACGCAAGAATCTGCAATGGACAAGATGCAATAAACAAGCATGTAGCCCGACTAAAGGCAAATTTGCCAAATGATGGTTGTGTACGATGTATGCAGGTTACTGAGAAACAGTTCGCGGATATTCTAGTATTGGTCGGAGAAAAAAAGAAGAAAGAAAATCAAAAATACGCAAACCAGCTGACGTTTTTTTGATTCGAAATTGTGTAAATGGCCTCGATATTAAGCTCAATATCGAGGCTTTCAGCTTTATGCATTATAGCATACCGGAGAACTGAGGGGAACTATAGCCCGGGGGAGGAGGGAGCCGGAGAAGCCAGAATTATAGCATACCGGAGAACTGAGGGGAACTATAGCCGGCCAGGCGGCTTCGCCGCGTCGTATTCATTATAGCATACCGGAGAACTGAGGGGAACTATAGCTAGTTGGTGTCCCAGGCGTTCAGCAAACTCATTATAGCATACCGGAGAACTGAGGGGAACTATAGCTATGACGATAAATTATGTTGATGAGCCAAAATTATAGCATACCGGAGAACTGAGGGGAACTATAGCTTTTGCGAGGACTACAGGGTACTGGCTGATATTATAGCATACCGGAGAACTGAGGGGAACTATAGCTAGATGGTGTCCCAGGCGCTCAGCAAACTCATTATAGCATACCGGAGAACTGAGGGGAACTATAGCTCAAGCTCAAATATATGTGTTCTGCGCATGATTATAGCATACCGGAGAACTGAGGGGAACTATAGCGATGCCGGAGGTGCAGAGATGAAAGGCTGTATTATAGCATACCGGAGAACTGAGGGGAACTATAGCCCATCCTCGCCATATAAGGGATCGCCATTAATTATAGCATACCGGAGAACTGAGGGGAACTATAGCATGATGATTGAGCGCGAGGCAACACTCAGGATTATAGCATACCGGAGAACTGAGGGGAACTATAGCCATGAATCATACACAACGATTGCAAGCGCTATTATAGCATACCGGAGAACTGAAGCAGGCTTACATCTGCCCGATAAATTAGCTCCCCCCGGCTTTTTATGGCCAAGGCGATGTCTTGCCTCAATAATTCCTCCACACGCACTCAACCCTCTTTTGCCTTTCAGACACATGCCCTTCCCCCTGCAGCCCGCTTGCCCGCGTGCGGCCGGCAGCTTTACAGTTGACCTCCCATTCCTGTTTATCCCAGCCGAGGGTGTCGTATAGCTCATTAGGATAGCCGGAGAGCATCACCTTGCCCGTGACGTGCCGGAGCAGCTCCACCAGGTCACGGTGGTCCTCTTCCGTCATTTCGCATCGATAACTGCCGCCCTTTCGTGTGCTCGGCACGTAAGGCGGATCGAGGTAGAAGAACGTTTCCGGCGTGTCGTATATCTTGAGAATCCTGCGGAAGTCGTAGCACTCAATCTCCACTCTGGAGAGCCTCTCTGAAATAAGCGGAAGCATACAGAGCACGTTTTTATATGCCGACGCTTTTTCGGCCATTCCACGCGATGACGACGTGACACCCAGGCCAAATGCATTACCGAGAACACCGCTAAAGCTGAACCTGGCCAGCACAAAGAATCTGCGTGCTCGCTCTATTGGATCGGGATTGTCATTGAGATGGTCTTTACAGAAGCTGTATTCTTCCCGACTATAGGGACTCAGCCAGGCGCGCTGATAGAAGTCCGCAAATTGAGCAGGATCGCGGAGGACTCGAAAGAAGTTGACCAGGTCGCCGTCAAGGTCGTTGTATACCTCGACCGGACTTGGGTCCTTGGTTAGTAGCAGTGAGCCTCCACCTCCGAACGGCTCTACATAGGTATGATGCTCGGGAATGAGTGCCAGGAGCTTTTTGGCGAGCAGTTGTTTACCGCCAAACCATTGAATCGGGGAATGAAGTTGTGTGGACATAATACCTCCAAAACTAGAACATATGTTCGTATAATAATGTAAAAAAAGAGAGGGGCAGAGACAATTTTCCCTGCCCACTTCATTTGTGATTGGCAAATCAGGCCAGAATCGCTGCGGCTATAGCCTGCGCAGCCTGCTCGATCCAGTATTTATCGGTCAGCATCCGAACATCTGCGCTGTTGGTAAGAAAACCTACCTCTACCAGGACTGCCCGCATATGTCTGTAAGTATTTCTCAAGACATACAAGCTGCTGTGCTGACTCTGGTTATCCAGCTTTACTCCGCGCAACTTCATTCCTTGCCCACCTATAACGTGCAGGATTTTCTTTGCAGCCGCGCCACTCTGCTTGTCCGGCGCGGCTATAAATGCTTCGGCTCCACGTGCAGATGATGGTCCGGCGTTGAGATGGATCGAGAGGAACAAATCGCAGCCGTTTTTGCATGCTATGGCTGCTCGACTCTGCAGCGATACAAACGAATCGCCCTCACGGGTGAATACGGTCCTTGCTCCCATAGCGCGTAAATAATGCCCAAGGCGCAGAGCAAAGTTCAGCGCCCAGTTGTCTTCGGTTATTCCGTTGCCGTGAGCGCCGGTTGCGCCTGTTGGCTTATGGCCATGGCCGGGGTCGAGACATACTCGCATTCTAGTGCTCTCCTTACGAGTGTCAGCCCGAACTCGCGATATGACTGCTGCTCCTCCGGCGTTTCGCCCCATAGGGCGGCCAGGCAGTCAATTAAGTACTCGAGTTCGGGCGACATAGTGGTATTACTGCGCAGTGGCGGTGCTGGTGTCTGTCGTGGTTGTAGACGAGTGCGTGAAAGCGCCGATCAGATTCTTGAAATCGACAATCACATCAATAAGATTGCTGACACAGCTTATGATAGTCGTGGTTGGCAGATCGATTGAGAATGCGCTGTCCACAGTGTTGAGAGCTGCTGACACGAGGTTCAGAACAGCTTCTTTTTTCTGCGCACCGGTAGCACCAGTATTCTCGACCTGTTCTACCAGAGTAGTGATGTAGGGCACGAGTCCCAGGAGTCCCGAGAGTGTGCTGAGTGCAGTGATAACGTTCTTTACGATGCTGAGCATATGCTCCTCCTTTAATGTAAAAAAGCCCGCCTCCGGGATTGGAGGTCGGGCGTTGAAACCGGTATTGTATTTCGCACGGAATTATCGATGTGTTACGAGATACAAAATCAGTGAGCCATACAATGTCACCGATATACTCCAGAGCAGGTTCAGACTGATTGCTGACGCGCGGGTCTTCCACAGCTTTTCGATCTGTTGTTCGGCGCATGCAACTCGCGTCTTTTCAGCAGCGCAGTTAGCCGTCTCGCCTTGAACGACCTTCGCCAAATCCTCTTTCACGTGCGCAATGTCGTTTGTGGCGATTATCAGCAGTTCGTGATCCGATTTCTGCGATAGTTGTTTTAGTCTGTCGTCTGCAGACATTCGGTTCTCCTAATCAGCTCACCAGAGCAGTAATATATGTCGTATTGCGGGGTGCAACAACGGCCTGGCCGATTATGCCCCCGGCCAGCAGTGAACCCGTTGTTTCATCAGCCAACAGATTGCCCTCGATATCGCATAACAATGTGCCGTCCGGGAACAATAGATCATATCTGTAGTCGAGATGCACCCATATCTTTTGTCCTACATCCGGCTGAGGTCCGGTCAGGGAATTCGTCAAAACAACCTCGCCGGTCCCTACATTATGAGACGCAATGACGTTTGCCTGCGGGTAGCCGTAATATTCCGTTCCGCCTGCTCCGCTCAGTAGATATACAGTGTAGCCGGTGTAATCCTTGTCCAGCCCATCGACCACAAAATGCGTTGAGTCGGTTACGGACGTGATCGTGCCCTGCTTAGTGGTCGGGCACTGCAGCGCTGCTGTAAATGCGCCGGAGTCGTCTGCGGTCAAGTCCTGCTCGCTGAGCAGTGCCCCGTCCACTTTGTCGTACTTGCGAAGCTTGACTGTGCCGATATCACTCCCGCTCTTGGATATAGCTCGCACGAGCAAACGTGCACGCAGTCGTTTTGAGGCACCCGCATTAGCAGCTCCGCCCCCTTCGCTATTAAATGGGTATGCATATTTTGTCGCCTGAGCATATGTGTCAATGGCAATCGAAGTGCTCTCAGCATCGGATGTATAGTGTCCGCGAGCTAGGTAGATTATAGGGATGTTCGTTGCTTCCTCCGGGTAATCGAACTCCACCAGCCCATCATTCGGGTAATATCGACCCGTGGCAGACAGAGCCTCGGGGACGTGCTGCCATTTTCCCATGTCTCCCGTATAATGCGTCATGCCCATAATCTCAGCGGCCACGATGCCGTCAACGATCACGACTGCTGTGCGGCTATAGTATGTGGAGTTAGGGTCACCAGCAAGCGCATACGGTCCACCCAAATCGCTCGCACCTACGGATGTCCCGGTCTTACGTGTGCAGGTTCCGCCGTCCACCAGCACCTGGAATGGGTGTTTGCGCTTGAGCGTCAGGGATTTGAATGTGTATACCCTGTCAGCCTGAAGGTTGCCAAACTCAATATCACCGACATCGTGGATTCCCCATCCCCACGTAGGCGATCCAGTCCAGGCTGTTTGGCTCATATCTACAGCAGGAGTGTCAATATCGACAGGCGCGATCAGATCGATCTCATAGTCTGCAGGGCTGATCTGATACTGTCTCGTCGCCAGATATACGTCCACGGAGTCAGTATCGTCAGCCTGGTTGGTCGTAAACAGCAGATCGGCGTATCGACCGCCAGCCAGAGTGGCCGAATGTGTTTTCTTTATCCTGCACGGAGCGCTTGTCACAACCACCTGTATGCCGTCCGTTGTGTCCGTGATTGTGGCGGCTCCCTCGACTACAGTCCAGTCCGCCGCCGCGAATTGTGAAATAATGCTCTTCGACGTTGGCACGGTAATCGTAAGCGCGTCTTCGAGATAATCCATACTGGTTCTGATGGGTAGGCGCTTGTCGGACGCGCCATAAAACGACACGGGATATTCGTTAGTCCCGTCTGTATTTATGTATCGTTCCCCGGTCTCCATCGACCAGGGAAACTCCGGCTCACCCATTGCCCGGCAGTTACCTATCCAGGCGTTGAGCACAATCATTGATGTGTCGTCTGTTGGATTATAGCTGGGTCCTACATCATCCTTTACGTCGCTGTCAGAGTCGATTATAGTTCCATCTGTAGGACTAAGATAATGTGTCAGAGTGGCTTCATAGTGGCCATCATAACTTTTTGATACCTCAAATATCCCATCCTCATCAGTGTATCCCCCCGCATCATCGATTGTAGATATGTTTGCCGCAACCGCAGGGACGGTGCCGTCGATATTTTTAATGGTGCCACTGTAATTTGTAGAGTAAGCACCCTTCATAACACCTATGCCTCCAGACAGGTGGCCGGAGCCGCTGCAAACAAGACCGGCTGACCCTCCACCATAGGTCAATGTGCCAATATCTACCGATAGTGACCCTGATGGACTGCCGGAGATGCCGCTGACGCTCGCAGAGTATACCTGTCGCCCACTGCCACCTGTAGACTTTGCATTGCCTCCTATTGCATAACCAGATTTAAGCCCGTATTTGTATAATTCGCTGGGGATATCCTCGACGTCGTATGCGAATGATTTACTCCACAGGCTGCCGCAGGTAACTTCCAACGTCGCGCTGTTGAGCGTATAGACCGGACCGACAACATTCGGAGTTCGATCATACGGTGCCCAGTCTGCAGTATAGGCGTGGTGGAAGCTGGTCTGCTGATCTGCAGCCCCAATCTGCTCAATATTCACAGACATATTGAGCGTTAATGTGATATTAACGCTCAGAGATGTAGACCAAGAATACGGTGGCGCCCACCCATACTCATTCCACGATGGTTCGGGCGGTTGCGAACACTCATCGGTTGCGAATGCGTCTATTTGCCCGGTCCCCGATGCTCCGTCATAGAGTATCCCTGTCACCTGCAGGTGATTATACATCAGAAACTCAAAATACAGGGTGACTGTACCAAAGCCAGCTAATATAATGGTCAGCTCGCCTGCGGTCTCCTGCCACGCATATGCTCCATATCCCTCGGGAGGCGGATCGCCCTCCCACGCGCCGGATATATGAGCGTATATCGTGCCGCTGCCTGTAATAACTCGTGTAATATCCATTAGGCATGCACCACTGCAGTAGTAATCAAGGTCAGTGGATCAGATTCAGGACCTACAAATGTAGCCTCTTGCCCGAAAAATATGATATTGCGTGTCCGGTAAGTCAATTGTAGTGTCGACTTGTCATATTGCAGGTCTGTAATAACGCGCACCAAGACCGGTTGGTCACCAGTGTATCCCGGCATCAGCAGATCGAACGTGCCGCCGGTCACAGTGCCGCCGAAATCGATTGTCTGGTGTGTGGTATCAACCTGCGTAACCGTAACGGTCGGATCGGTTCCGGTCAGGTGGCTGGTCGCCTCTAGGAGCGGCACTGTATCCCACGCGCCGACAAACTCAATAGTAACATCGGCAGGCGCGGGACCATCTGTGAGTGTAACCGTTGCACCGACAAATCCGCCCACGTTCAGCAATTGCGTGAGCTTCGCAGCCAGGGCTGTATTGTCGATATTGTATGCCAGGTCTGTTACATTGATATCAGCCCGCCAATAGTCCTCATCGCGTGTGCCCTGCGTCGACGCAAGCTCGATCAGGTCAGCAAGCGCTGGCGATTCTTCTGCACCTGTTCCGCTGCTGATATCGCGACTGATGATGTAGTATTTCGTGCCGCTATAGGTAATCGTCTGCACCTCGACTATCGAGTCAACAGGTATTTTTTCGATATCAGTGTCGGCGACCTCTGCGATATTTATAGCCGTGCCGGTCTTGCCTCCGGTTTTGACCGTCCAGGTAGCATCGCTGTAGGTAACCTCTGCGAATGTGTAAACGGGGTCGTTGGCGGTGATTTTGGCGCAGAATGCAGATGCTTCATAAACACGTTGTCGTTGATTGCCGGGTGAATCACACAGGCCGATACCCACACCCGCACCATTCCGTGTTAACGACAAGCCAGACCCTACATGAATGTTCCCCGCTACATCAGCCTGACGAGCAAGCCTATTCAGCTTATTTATCAGTGACACTTTGCTTTGCAGGTCTTGTAGTGTAAACGTTTCCATTTTTATCCCGGTAATCCTAGAACTGAAGTAAAATCACACGATGCATATATAGGTTCGCTTGTCGTGGGGTCCTTTGGTATATCAAACGCCCCGGTGCCAGCTGTTCCAGATACATACACAGGCGTGCCGATTTGGGCAGGATCAGTAGAATAGTCTGGGGCTTCAGAGTCGGCATCCTGATAACGACGTGGCTGCTGATTGCTGTCTACAGCTTGCAGCGGAGGCCGCCAGAAATAGTTTTGCAGTATCACTGTTTCTGTGAAATGGTAGGTCACATTAACACTTATTAAGGCTCCCTCAGCAGTATACGACTCATCTTGCTCTGCTCCGTCAAATCTTAGGTATCCTGCCGCACATCCAAAAAATGACACAGAATTGATCTTGCCCTGTGCGGCTCTTATAGCAGTGCTTTGATCTGTGTCGCGCCGACATTTCAAAGTCCAAGTAGTTACCGGCATATAGACCGGTATATCGATCTCAACCGGCGTACCCGCATTGGTCCAGATATAGCCCCGCGTGATGTTTTGTTGTTCTAAACCGAACGACTTACTGAGATCAACAAATGATTCTGCAAGTTCACGCTCTGTAGAATAATTGGCTATAGCCTCACCAAATCCACCGTCGAGTTCGTTTGTGTCCACGCTTACACAGCGTAAATATGGGCGGGCAGTCGACCATGCGTCACCTGCACAGGGAAGATCGGTGTTATAAGTATCGTCTATATCATCAGTGAAGCTCGTGACTTTGAAATACTTTGTGCCTGTATAACCCTTAGTTGTGAACTTAAGACTTCGTCTGCTGTCTTCGCCTACGATACTCATGGCATTACTCCGACTGCATTCATTTTTCTTAACTCACGTAGTTGGCTGTTTTGTATACGTATCATTTGCAGAAGAGCGGCAGTGTTTGCGCTACTGTTACCTGCAACAGATTTTGTCTCAGCTGCTCTATTTTCATTCACTCTTTCAAAAGACTGATCCACTCGTTGCGTGGCACGTTGCACAGGCTCTACCATCGCCACGCCGCCAAGTTTAGTCATTTCTTTTTGCACGCCTGAAACCAGATCGGGGATGTAGCTATGTCCTACAACCGCATCAAAGAGGTTCTTAAAAAAGCCCGCCACTTTTTGGAGTTTTTCTTTGATATAGTCCACTATTTTTGTAACCCCAGCCATGGTGATTTTCCAAACTGCAGACCAGAGATTTTTGAAGAAGGCTTTAATCTTGTCCCAGTGCTTAAAGATAAATCCTGCAGGAGTAGCATTAAGACAGGCTTGCTTTACTAGGTTCCAGCCCCAAGCAAAAGCGACTTTCACTCCTGCCCATAGCTTTTTGAAGAATGCTTTGATCTTATCCCAGTGTTTAATCACCAGATACACGCCCGCGGCAACAGCCGCGATAGCAGCGATTACTAGGGCTATAGGTCCGAGTGTGGCAATCCAGGCAGCCGCAGCTTTTATCTTTACGATGTTGAATGCTACACCCAAATCCTTAAGCGTTGTAATCATAGTCAGCATCGAGCCTGTAGCCATGATAAGCGGGGAGATATTCCCGATCTTTTGCAGGAAGACTGCACCTAGTTGCTGGGCACGTGCCCAAGCGAAGCCCATCTTGTTAATGCCTTGGGTCTGCTCTTTGTAGGCTGCACTAACGGCAGTATTAACATCTCCATTTGCCTTTAACGCAGCAGTAAGTTTATCCGCCTGGGGCCCTGCTAATGACATAGCAAGTGTCTGACCTTCAATAGACCCAATGTAGTTCTGGAGAGGTTGACCAGAGTCCTGAGCTGCCTTGACAATAGCCTCAATAGTTTTTTGTAGACCAAGCTGTTTAACCATAGCTTCGCCAGACGCGAACCCCTGCTTTTCAATCAAATCCGACATCGCCTGTGTCGGAGCCAATAAACCCTGCAAAATGCCCTTATACTGTGTAGATACTTCTGCAGCATTCCCAGTTACACCCGTAGCCGTTGCCATTACGGCGAACAGTTCTTCTTGCGTAACTCCCAGAGATTTTGCCAGCGGTGTAACACGTCCTATGCTCGACGCAAGTTCGGGGAATGTTGTCTGTCCGAGTTTTACAGTTTCCATCGCCAGGTCAGCCACATGCTGGACAGCCTTTGCAGATGTGTCGCCATAAGCCTTGGTGACAGCGGAGGTCAAATTGATCGAGTCCGTTGTGCTCGCAACACCGGCAGTTGCAGCTTTGACATTAGCTTCTAGAATCTTAGCGGTGTCCGACGTATCCCCGAATGCGGATATCACCTGATACAGACCACCAGCAATGTCCTGCGTGCTTTTGCCGGTCTCAATTGCCATCGATTGAACAGAACCCTTGAGTTCGTTCACTCTGCTTATGTTGCCGGGGATTAACGATGCCACATTTGCCATCGACTCGTTAAAGTCGTTTGAGAACTTAAATGCTGCGCCTCCGAGTGTAGCCAATCCCACCCCGAGGCCGATCAAAGTCTTATTCTTGAGATTGTTGATCGTCTTTTCGCTCTGGCCAAACCGACTCTCGACACCGTTCATATCTTTGTCGAAGCTGCCTTTGTCAAGCCGGAGGACAGCGAAAAGCTCGCCGACTTTTAATGCCATAGCGCACCGCCTATAAAAACAGTTCTTTCCATCGCCGCTGTAACTCGTCTTTCGAGGTCACAACATGTGACCGTCTCTGATTCCTCGAAAACAACAGACTGTCCGCAGACAGGCCTTGCAGTAAAACAAAAAAACGACGCCAGGAAATGACGTCGATAATCGCCCACAAATCAAGGTTATATTCGCGCTGAAAATCGGCCTCTATATCTCCGAATCGCGCAATTATGTCTATGCCCCGGCGTCGGGAACCGGGGCTGTCGGGTTTCCCGCGTCGTCTCCAACTTCCTCGCCGCTATAAACCGACAACGCCCAACGTATTACCTCTCCGAGTTCATCAGTGGTAATACCGTCAGCTAATAACAAATCCAATGCCTTTTTGCCGATTATCGACAGCGACAATTCTGCAAGTTCGTCTTGAGGCACATCCGCCTCAGTCCCGTATTTTTTAGTCAGTCTGAGCGCCATAACCGGGACTATGGCGGGGATTTCAGGCGGCAGGTTGATCAGCATGCCGTGAATCTTAAACTGAATAGGGTCGCCCTGCTTTTCAGCGCGACCCTGATCAAAATCCTTGTATCGGTTGTTCATTAGCTCTCAGACACCTCGCTGTAGTACCGGATTGTTGCATTCCAATCCGCCGGATCGTCTTTTTCGCCACCGCCAAGGTCGCCAAGCGTAACAGTCCCCATAAACTCAGTGCCGGATGTTGCACCTGCAGGAGTAAACTTGAACTTGCCAATGGCTGACGTGCCGGTCAAAGCGCCCAATGCCTCCATTGCCGCTTGTCCTGCATCCCGTGTTCCATCACTAAGATCAACGTAATATTTGCCTTCCAAATCCCAGGACTTAGCTCTACGTGCAGGCAGTAATCGTTCGATCTGGTTTCCTGCACCGTCCGTAGAGTCTTTTGTGGACATATCGGCATCCGACGTGGTATGCTTCGGCGTGATTTTGTCTAGACCTTTCACCTCGACATATCCCGCCCCTGAATTGACTTCGATTTTCACCAAACTTGCTAAAACTGAATCAGCGGCCATCACCGCACCTCCCTGTTCGTATTTCTATACTTGATATTCAAATTGACCGCGAATTCCGGTCTGCTATTATCATCATCGCCCAATGGCACAATGCCTCCGTTCGGTGACAGACAGCTCAGGATATATGCCCCGCCATTGATGAACCACCCGTTCCGAAACCCATGTGTCTTATCGTAAATCGCCTGCGCCCGTGCTTGGGTTTCGACATCTGTATCAGCCGCCCCCCTCACAATGATCTGCACACCGGTATTATCTAGGTTGTCATAACCAGGCGATTGCGTGCCGGGCTGAGGCAATACAGCAACACATGTATCAGGTGTTGCAGGCAATTCGATGAACACATCTCCGCTTGTATCGTTAGCATCATACGTGACTAACTCGCAGGCATCTAAGTACTGCATGATCTCAGCGATCAACATATTTAGCCCCCTAAAACTCTCTTAATTGGACCAGCTATAATTTTGGCGACCTCGGATTCGCACTTTTTCAAAGTCACTTCCAGCCACTTCCCAATTCTGCCGTTTTGGAACTTGTATTCTGGATGTTCGTGAAGGCGGGCAGCATAAGGAGTATCATAACTGACGTTCGCTTCCAGCTTTTCATCATCAACGCTGGTCTCGCCGGATCGCTGCAAGGTTCCCTCGTTGTGCGGAACGACTCGATTACTCTCTTCGAGCAGATATTCTGCACCCAACAACAACCCCTCTGCCGCAGCTTCCTTGACCTCACGAGTGACCTGGTCGCCATACCAATTGAGCTTTACACTGACACCCATCACTCCGCCCCAATCGACTTCAGATAGACCTCGACATGATCGATCCGGCCATTGACCGGTCTCTGCTGTGAATCTATGACCTCATAGACCTGCCCATCTTTAGTAACTCTGTCCAGCGTCTTGACTGTCGCGGTTGCGCCCAGTATGCAAAAAGCGGAGGCCACAACCTCCGCTCCCTGCCTGTCTACGATTTTTTTGAAGCCTGGCTCGAATATACACGACTCGGAATAACCAGCCCCATATTTCGAGCCATAGGCGGTATTGCCCGCGTGCGGCTCAATCGATATCGAGTCCCTCAGCATCGATCTCGGCAGTCTCATTTCACACCCACCCCGGCATAGAGCAGTCCGGCTTTGAGCAATACACGCCGTGCCCGAGGTGCAAGATATCCAGGCGCTACGCGGTTGTCACCTGCACCATTTTGTATTTGCACCTTGCCTGCCACATATGTTTCAACAGGTCCGCTTATATCCCGATCCTCCCCGACCTCCAACCAAAACTCCACCTGCGCGCAGACTGCTTTCTTTGCTGCTGTGAGATGGTCAGCATTGTCAAGATCGATGAAACCGGGCGTAATGTCGTCCACCATCTCCGATGCACGGGTTATGAGCCTATCGATATCGCCAGGCAGCGCATCAGCGGCTATGCCGGTGTATGTGGTTATGTCGGCTGATGTTGCGTAGTTCATATAATCCCTGCCGCATGCCACTCATCAAAGAATCGCTTGTAGCCTTTGGTTGTGCCGTCGCCATTATCGTCTGCTGTGCAGAGCTGGTCATAGCTGCCGTCCGTCGAGCCGAAGAACGTCTCAAAATCGGCAATGTCCACGCGCTGGAATTGATCGAGGATAATGGCTGTGCCATCTATCAGCCCGGCGTTTGTAAGATTAGAAATCAACTGTTCCATCAAAACCTCCTATCCGCACAATTGCAGCAACAGCCAGTAACATCCGGGTGATGAACCAGTATTTTTGACCTTCAACTGTGCCGACCCGCCCCAGGGTGCATAATTCTGGCCGGTAGATGCCAAGTCGCGCCACGTCTCATCTGCTGTATTCATGACCGTTCCCAGTGTATATTCGCTTACCGACACTTCCCCTTCAGGACTTATGCGCTGAAAATACACGGTCCCCGCCACATCCTTCGCTTTGCCGAACACGATAAAGAATCGCATCCACCCGATGTCATCAACCACGACCGGGGTTGTGTATGCCCCGGCAGCAATCTGATAGCCATTGCCATCCTCATCACCATTGATGATGAGTCCGAGGTTTTTGTATTTGCCTCTGATCTGCTGCGAATCACCGTCGAGGGTATCAGCCAGATTTGCAGGGTGATCTACGATAGGAATTTTATTACTCATCGGTCACCTCTTGTGTCTCCGAACTTTCGCCATCTGTCTCAGCAGTTGCAGTGGTTACCCCCCCGTTTTCGGCCTCTGCAGCTCCTGATGTAACCTGTGCTTCTTGGGTAGTCGTTGTTGCATCGGTCGACTTCTTCTCATCGCCGGTGGCGCCGCCCTTAACTTCTGCAGCAGCCTCGGTGGTTTTCTTCGATTTCGACTTAGTATTGCCTTGGGCGGCATTCACGCCGCCCTTCCTAACCCATTTGATTTCCGACATAGCTCACCTCCTTACGGCAACTGAAAGACCTTGGCAGATACAGCCGCGCTCGCGTCGAGTCTGATCTTACCCTTGTCGGTGCCAGAGAGCGCTTTCACGCGAGCCGACTCAACATATATTGCTTTGGTCTCGCTCGCGCCGAGAGTAACCGTGATATCGCCCTGACCGCCCAAAGGTGAATCATCGCCACCGGCCTTGATGAGCACGGTCGCGCCAGCCTCACTGGTATCGGTAAGCTCGATTATCATTTTGTCGGATACCGGAGTGATGACTCCGTCATTTGCCGCAGCAAGTAAGGTTGCAGTGACAGCGTCACTTGCTGTGTTTATCCCGAGTTCCACGGGAGAAATTGCCTGATCAGCCATAACATTTTCCTTTCGTAATAACAAAAGGCGTGGTCATTACAACCACGCCTCTAGAAGTTGCTGAAGTTGAAGGTGTGAGCCTTACGACTCCGCGCCGATGGTTGCGTCAAGAACGGCCATGCAGTCTGGATCGATGACCTTAGCGCCATAAACATGAAGTCCCTTAACAGCATCACTGAACGAAGACTCCGGTCTGTATGCTTCGACCTTATTGATCTGCTCGGCATAGGTGATAGCCCGATCAGTTCCGGCCATGATCTTGTAGTTTGTGCCGTCGTTTGGCACATTATTGGACTGACGCAGGTCAAAACCGGCGCAACGAGCGATTCTGCCATTGTCGAACGCATCGTTGGAAGTGTTCTCGACAACATACTTTGCCAAGACAAGCTTTGTCTTGAACCAGGAGGGAATGACGCACCAACGACCTTCTGCAGGCACATTGAGATCATCCAGGGCTTCTCCTAATGAGAGCAGTGCGGCATAGACATTCTTGCTGGTGATAGCTGTAGACTCAGTGATCGAACTAGCATCGGCGTAAAACGATGCTATGTATTGATCAGCCTTATCGCGCATGCTAAACGCGGCCTTGTCCATGCCTTCGGCCATCAGATTACCACTGGCTTGGCGAGCATCTACATCGTCAACCTTGAACGCAAAGTATTTGCTCTGAGTGATCTCCAGATTCATCTGGGAGTCTTCAAGTTCTTCGGCAACGATATTTGTAACATTCGGGGTATAGTCCTCAACAGATACTGGTCCTACAGAGCCGATCTTAACCGTATCGCCCTTCTGGGCAATCTCACCCTCATAATCTCTGTTAACCAGAGAACCATAAACGAGAGTCTTCTGCAGTTTGCGGAATATCCGATCAGACCACAGTTCGGGAATAAAATTGTTGACAGACATATGCGTTTACCTCGCAGTTTTATTTTTTACGTTTCGCGGCATAGTATTTCTCGATCTCAGGCATCCGCCTAGCCATTTCGGCAGGTGACATGTCGGCTATGATCTCATCAGTCAGCGGCTTGCCGTCATTGCCATGAAATCCATCAGAGCCGCCTTTGTCATTGCCGTCAGGTGCAGTAGCCTTCAACTCCGGCACATCCTTGAGCAGAGCTTCGACTGCTGTTTTGATTGCACCAGTATCGGGTTCGCCATTGTCATCGACATCGATGTCGGACAAGTCGAGCATCCGCAGCGCATAATTGAGCCGGTCTGCCTTGATACCTGCCGCCAGAGCCTGCACTTTTGCTTCCGCTCGAATAACGCGGGTATTGGCCGCAGTGCTGGTATCTTTTGCTTTCTTTTCGGCCGCTTCTTTTTCGGCCTTGGCCTTCTCGGCCTCGGTCATCTGGGCTTTATTGCGCTCTTCTTCCTGAGCACTTTCCCAGCTTTTGCGCTCACGCCCCAGGCGCTTTTTGACAATATCGTCAACTTCGGTCTGTGTAAACGTCTTTCCGGCATTTCCGCCGTTACCATCGCCAGCATTTTTATCCTGGTCGCCGTCTCCAGCACCCTTGTCATCATTGCCGCCGCCGGAACCTGCTCCGTCATCGGCATCTAAGAAGAATAAGGGAATTCGCAAGAATCGAAAAAGTGTATACATGGTTCCTCCGTATTAGCCCGTCGGCTTATCCGCGATCAGCCCCGCGTAGGCGTATTGGCATCCCACTCGATGAGCGGGAAATTGTGTGCGATAGCGTCGGCAATTGCATCGACGGCATACTCGATCTGCCGTCTGAAGCCGCCAATCAGAATATCGTAAGCATTTTGACTGAGAACTCTATGCTCCCAAAGATCGAGCCGGATTATGTCGGTAGCCGATTCCAGATGACAATGAAGCAGTTCGTGAACTATCGTGTGACGCTGTTCCTCTGGAGATAACTCGCGAAAGCCTGTGCATAAATATATTGAGGCGCGTTTCCTACCCTCAATAGGAACTATCTCAGCACTTACATCCTCGTCTTCAGGCGGCTCGTCTTTCAACACAAACTCCCAATCACGCAGCCTCAGCTTATCGGCCACCTCGCGTATGTAAGAGCAGAGCGGATTATAGTCAGTCGTCAATGTAATCTCCGATGGTTGAATGAAAAAGCCCCCCGACAAAGCCGGGAGGCTCTATAAAAAATCGTATTTAAGAGGATTAGCACAGGAGTTAGCACCTGAAATCTGTTTCCACCGAAGCTATATAATCGGAATAACCTTGTGTCTTATGTGTCCTGCCACATCGCACTAATCCTCAAACAGCACTATTCTTTAAGCAGCTTTCTGCTCAACGGTATTTTTCACAAACTCACGAAGTTGATCGAACTTGCCATCGATATCTGTGTGCACTTCCGTGATTCCCATATCGTCAGAAGTCAGGACAAACGGTATGCCGTCGACTGCAAGACGAATAACAACAGTGCCCTCGGGTCCGATGACTTCATCGGTTATGATGACACCGCATTCAGTCCGCCAATAGTTGACCAGTGCATCGACGGACTCAACAGTATCGATATCTACCAATACGAGCCTTGAGTTGTCTTGCACATATGATCTTGTGGTTATGTTGCTCATTCTGCACCAAATTTCTTGTCGACACCCGAGTTTGTTTTAGTTGCAGTTTTGAAGATATCTTTGTAGATATCGTCTCCGGTGAGACCTTTACGCCGTTTATGATCGATCATCTCTTCCCACGTCAAGTCATGGTGCGTCGAAAGAATCTCTTCGAGATCATGCGGGTTTGACATCAGCTTCCTTGCCTCCGCACGAATCTCATTCCTCGCATCAAAAGCAGTTCTTGCACGATCCTTGATCGGCAATGCCGGATCGATCTTGGGCACTACACTCTTGAGACTGCTTACATACCAGTCTCTTACCTCTCTGCTGGACAATTTCCCATAATAAGCTGGGTCCACTGTCAACGGCATTATACCACTTTTTGACTCATTAACAAGTCCGGTTGCTTTTGGCTTAACAGCAAGTCCCTGTTCACGTGAATAATCCCTCTTCAGCGTTATCCAACCCTCGCCGTGCCTCTTCTCTCCGGCAAGGTTGGCCTGCTTGATATGCTCGCGCTGCGTGGCCTGCCACTGTCGGACTTTGGCGTGGGCTTTCTTCTGCTCTTCCGGTGTGATCGCCACTGCCTCGCGCCGTTTCCAGCGCCGAATATGTTGCTCGTTTGCTCTTTGCTGCTGACGAGCTTTGTATGCTTCCGGGTCATACGGCACATCATGCGGCCTGGTCACATCCTCGATATACAAGCCGATGGTGTGACGGCAGTTTGGATGTTTGAATCCGGCATCAATGGCCGTTTGTAATGACGGGTATTTCTTCGATTCGCCAGAGAATGATACGACGCGCCCTTCCCACGGTGCGCACAACGGGCAACAATTACCGTGACTGGAGATAATCCCCAGGTCCTGATCGTTCGCCTGCAGCTTGTCGATATGTCCCTGATCGGCTGCATTTCCCGCTGCAGTCCTGACCGCCATTTCAGCATACGACTGCGCGTTCCACCATCGCCCGGCTGAATCTTTGTATCCACTGATACCGTGCTCGGCAAACTGATTAAGGACACCCTGGATGGCCTCCCTGACCGTCTGCGTGCCGTTCACGACCTGAGCAGCTCCGGCAGCTACGGCGTTTCGGTAAACATCCTGTGTGACTCTCAACATCCGCAGGTGAGTAGAACCGACTGCGCCAACAGTCTCTTTGACGAGTGCCTTGAGAGCATTCCCGCGGGTGAATGCAGATGCACTCATATCTTTGAGCTTTGCCCGCTTCAGCTCGTCAACGGCCTCTTGCGCACCGGCATCGTAAGCCTGGTTGATTGCATCCTCGATATCCTGGCTGTTCTCACCCAGATCGGTTATTTCGCCGCTGATATCCTTTTTGAGCGCTCGGACCTCGGCCAGTTTCTTTTCTGCCCAGCCCGGCTCATCTATCCCGCGTGCCAGCCGCTTAGCGACCTTTTCGAGCATAATGCGCTCGGATTCGGCGTATATCCGCCCAATCTCATCAGCATAGGCGTCAACGTAGTCGTATACACGTTCCCAGGCCATTATTCGGCCTCTTCATCGTTCTCACTATCACCGCGTCCGAGTGTTGTCGGGTCCGGCACGTTCGCGCCTTGCTCGTCGAGGATTGCCTGCTTTTCAGCTTCTACCTGTTCGGGTCCCCAGTCCGGGTGCAACATCCGAATCTTCGTGATGAGACTAACTGCAGCCGCCCTGTTCACCAGGTCGAGTGATGACGCAATATCCGCCACAGATGACTGCACACTGTCCTGCATCTCCACATTCGGGCGTAGTGGCTCGACCTTACCGTCAAGGTGCCGTTTATCGATCTGCAGCATTATCTCCAGGATATCTGCAATCGCAGGTGCCCAATATCCGGCTTTTTTTGCTGTTGTGATAAACGTCCGGCGCTCACGAGTCTTGAGTGCGGTACCTGATTCCGCCTGACCCTGAATATCCAGCCCGAACGTTTGCGGTGAGTAACCCGCAAGCGTATATGCCTGCCTCAACAATGAATCTATAGTCGCTTTATGCGCTTCCGCACGTATGTCGAATTGCACCTGGTCAATCTGGTCTTTGAGATTACCTTCCCCAAGCGGTGCATTCAAGGCGATATATGCTTCGCGGTCGAGGTCAAACGAGTATTCGCCAGTTTCCGAGTCTTTCTCAAACATAGATTGTGAGCCGACGAGTCTACCGACCCCAAGGCGGATGTCGCGCATCCAGGATGTCCATACCTCGTCAATGGAATCCATGACCCCTTCAATGCCGGAGTAATCGCTTTGACCTATCGAGCGGTTTCTGAAACGACGGTTTGGCCGCATATTTGGTATGTATCTACAGGCGAGTCCGGGTAAGCCTGTGTCTATCTCGGCGGGCAGATCGGCCGTTTCAGGCCGACTAGAAAGATCGACCTCAGAACCGTGGTCGTGTTCAGTCCCACGGAATAGGTGATTGATGATTTTACCGGCAGTATGCTCTTCACAGTGCCACCAGGTTACGTCATCATCATCGGTTTCTATGACTCTATACAAATCCACGCTTGTCAGTATGCCGAACCAAAAATGCGGGATTGCACAATCAGCCTGAACAATCGAGGGGATCGGATACGATGATCGTTTTTTGTCCCAATTGACCTTGATAAACACCCCGCCCAGAGCAGAAGCGCTCTCGGCCGCCTCGCTGAGCAAATTAAAGAACGATGTTGCCTCGATAAGCTCGTTGAGGTGCTGTTGAGTTTTCTCTTCAGGTGAACCGGACGCATCCGCACCGGGAATTTTGACAACCGGATGCTCGGAAAACAGCATCGATGCGCTGGTTGCACTGATGTCGCCTGCCACAGGGACATGCAGCATCACTCTGCGCTCGGCTATGAGCTGTTTAGACCAAAACTTGCTATGTGCCAAACGACCGGCATAAACACTGCTGAGCGTAATGGGATCGCCGGAAAACCACGCGGCATGCTCTTTATATAAATCAAAGACCTCCGTCCAACCGGTCGGAGGCCATGGCCTTGAGTTTATAAGTGTCATTCTACGCTGCTTTCTTAGTAGTCTGTAATGCGATTTTCTTCAGAATCGGCTCCCACACATTGCGTGTGCCGTTAGCCCAATATCGCAAGGCATCGGGAGCGTGGTCGTTTTGCTTGACCGGTGCATCCTCACCGCGTTCCTGTGCTTTGGGGTCCCAAACATAACCACTCAGCTCTTCATCAAGCCCTTTGCACCGTCGATGCATAAACAATAACGGCGTCGAGAGCAATGTGCTTACTCTGCGGATACCGTCCAGAACACTATTATTTGCCGGTATAAGGCGGGCACGCAGGTCTTTGTGATCGTTATAGACCTGCAGCCGGAACGAGGCAGCCGATGGATCGATGAATATCCACTGCAACTTCGCGAGCGCGCTATGCGAAATTATGAACTTGTGCAGAGCATCAGAATATTGTCCATCGGTCATCTGCCGGTGCTCTTTGACCGAATCCCAGCGCCATTCATCAACAACATAGAACCGATTATCCGTGCCCTGTCCAATAAGCAGGAACACAGTCGGGTTCGTGGTGCCGTAATCGCAGGTAACCCAATAGCGCACCATTTCAGGCAGCTTATCTACGACATGCACTGCCTCATCGAACATATCGTAGATCGCGCCCTCGGCGGCGACCCATAGGCCGAGAATGTATCGCTTGTAAAATACACCGAAAAACATACGCTTTGCGCGTTCTTTTGCCTTTTGTGAAAGCGTCAGATTGTCATCCAGTGTAAAATGCAGATGCAGTATGTACTTTTCACAAGCCTTGAGAATATACTCGGTATTGACAATGTGATATGGACTCTCTGGATTGCAGTTCCACCAAAATAGTGAATTCGGAATGCTCAACAGTCGCCCAAGTGCTTGAGTAATAAATTCGGGGTGATGGAGAGCAATTTCATCTGCAAGCCAACCTGCAGCCGTTAGACCTTGCACTACATCTTGCGATGCTTCGTTATCAGCACCGAACAGGTAGTATGTATTATTTCCAAAGATGAGATAATTTTCAGACCGGTTATACTCGTATGCTATGCGCAGTGCTTTGAGTATCCGCAACATCGGACTGACAACATTGCGTTTCAGCGCGCCAATCGTGCGGCCTGAGATAATAAAGTTATATCCGCCGCTGGCAAACTCATGAGTAGACCAGAGAATAAAACTTAGAATAAAGACAATTGTCTTCCCAGAGCGGATCGAGCCGTCGGCAATGATACCGTCGTAACCGGCATACGGACTGCCTGAACGCCACCAACTGAGCACTTTTTTTTGCTTCCGGCTCATAGGCTGAAACTTGAATGCGGTCACTCCTCTTCGCATTGCTCAGCCTCATCACCAGTCCATATATCCTCAATACGGGAATCGATGGATTCGATTATATTATCTACGCCGGATTCATCTTCAGGCTCACTTGGCGATTCATAGAGCTTCAGCAGTTTGTTGAGTTCGGCCTGCGCGGCGATTGCGTTACGTATCTCATCAGCGCCATCTGCTTTATGATACTGTTTCTCCAGTCTGCGGATACCCTTGCTCAAATGTATTGGCTTTAGCTGCTTCGATTCGGCCTCAAGGAGCGAGTTGGCACGAGCTATTAACTTTTCAGTCTGTCGCCTGGATAAATTCCAATTTTCCGAACTATACCGAACTATTTCACGCGTGGAATAGCCGTCAACCAGCATCTCATAGATGTGGTCAATCCGCTCTTGCATTGTCGCCTTGTTGGATTTTGCAGCCACATCAATATCTACCTCGCCACCCGAGCATACTTCCCCGCACGCGCTTTGCCCCTGCGCCGCCGATCCGCCCATAAAGCCTCGTGTATGTCAATCAGTTTTGCACGCTCTGGATCGAGCACTCTGAGGGAGGTTAAGCGTATTTTGCCTGTTGTCGTAGTCATAGTCGTCATAGTAATAATCGCCCCCGTGTGCCGGATCGGGGGCGATTCAGAAAGGAGGTGTCCGATATTGCCGATGTTCTGCCCGCGTCGGACCGCGCGGGGAGATGATAGTTGTTGTTCTATAGGTTTTGAAAAATATCGCGGTCTATTTTATATAAATTTCTTAATTGCCTATGCAGGTCTCTATGGCATTTGCCACACAACCATTTCACTTCATATGGGTGCTCATAATCAATATGATGCCCTTGTATATTCTCTGCGCCAACGTTTTTACCACAAGCCTCACATGTTTCAGGTTTCTCGATTTTCCCTGTTTTTATAGCGTATGCAAGTAGGCTTCCGGCATTGTGTCGTTCTTGGCGCGTTGCATTTTTTGTAGCTGTTGGCATAAATACACCTCCCTAAGATGCCCCTGTATAGTGTCCCGGGTCAGACCAGCAGGGAACTGGCTTTTCGGTAGCTAACCTAGACCCGTTTTTATCTTCTATATACATGCGTGAAAACGGCATGGGGGGCAGCCACTTTTTGCCCCAAAACGCTATTTGTCTGAGCGTGAAGAAAACTTTTTTGAGCGTGAAACAGGGGGGCAGCCATTTTTTTTATTTTTCTGCTTATCGGACCATTCTTCACAGACATCAGCCATATGCTCGCGCACCTCACGCCAAGAAAAGGTTTCAAGCATAACAGTAAGAAGCCCATGCTTCATTGGCTGATAAAGACTTATTTTGTCCAGTGCAACCACACGAGCTTTCTGAACTGTTTGCCTTGCACAATCAAACCGCTCTGCTATCTCATAGTCGCTATTTCCGAGCAGGTGGCATACCAGCACAACAAGCTGCCAGTCCGTCAGCCCCCCACGCTGCCGTCGTGACCAGCGTATCATCTTGCGGACTTCCCGCCATAATAAGCCGGTGAGGCCGGGATCGCGGCATATGTTACTGACATATGAAAACGGACTACAAGCCTTTTCCCAGAGACCCGCTCCAACCGCAAATACATCTTCAATTTCCTCAACCGCTATTGTCCGCCTTGCCACCTGCCTTTAGCCTCCTGCATAGTAATAATTGCTGTGTATGTGTATCTAGATCAAACCCAACGCTACCGACTCAGCTTCCGACCAATCGTCAGGGAAGCGCCATAGATAAACCCGTGTTGCCGCTCCCCAAAGACGATTCAGCCACTCTTCCTGTTCTTCAGTTACAATTCGCCGTTTGGTTTTCAGCTCGGCGATAATAAGCCCGTGAACCGGATGGACTGCCACAAGATCGGGAAAGCCAGCCTTTGTTTTGCGACTGTCTGTGACGTGGTAGCAGAGCCAGCCCTGACTCTCGAATAGTTGCTCGACCTTTGCCTGCCATAGCGTTTCGGCTGCATCTGGACCGGGCATGTTGATCTCGCCTCCACGCTGGTATGCGCGGTATTGTTCCGGGGTCCAGACTTCCTGACTCACTGCTGCACTCCGAATCCATCAGTCAGCGCAAGCATCTTGCCGCTTGACAGCGCTTCCTGCATCGGTTGTAACATCTGCTGCCCTACGGTTCTGCCGTTCGGCAAAACGATGTGAGCCATAAACTCCTCGTCGAACGTCGTAATGCCGGACTCGACAGCTTCGAGCTTGGCTTTGATGACAAGATTCAGCGCACGATATGACCGCCTGCATTCCTGCTCCCAGGCGGCGTAAACAGCGTTTTCCGAAGTTCTCTCACGTCCGGTTTCGGTAAGTCTAAAGCGCTCTTCGTTCTTGTCCGGCAGTTGCATGTAAATACGAACCAGCCGACCTTCGCACTTGAACTCAACTTTCGCTATCCTGCTCTCCTCGGTAAAACTAAACCCGTCAGCGCTATATCGGTTCACGGTCCGGCGAATCTCCATAATCGAGTTCTCGACGCTGACGGATGTGTTCTGAGCGTAAGCCATCAGATCAGCTCCTTTTCCTTGCGCAAGCAAATCTTACATATTAGCCGATCTTCCGTTTCGCTTCGTGGCCGCAGATTGCCATTGCCATACTTGCCAAATCCGAGCTGCCGTCCGCAGAGACTTGTGCCGTTAGGCATTACGATATGCCGCTTACCGGCATGACCTCGACCGGTCATCATGACGACTCCGTTGATTTCAGATATCATTTCTTCCTCCTTTTTCGGTGTTCACTATTGTTTCGTATCAATCCAGCACAAGGCAGTAGTCAGTCCCATCCGCCGCGGCCAGTATCGGCCAGATATAGAGCTTTTGCTGCCTGCTGCCGGCAGGGATCAGCCTGCCGAAGTCTAAATAAACATAGGGTCTCTCGGGCTTAGGTTTTCCCGGTTCCCAATATTGAGAATATTGATAACCCTGGTCAGCACAATATCGAAATAGCGCGATATAATGCTTCTCCAATTCATCAAGCTCATCGTCAGATAGCCTATCGAACCGGCCAGACGACACGGGAGACGGCAAGGTCGGGACTGCCTGCATTTCGAGCAGCTCGGCGATAATAGTCTCTTTTGCATCGACCACCTGCCGGTGGAGGTGGTCGGGCAATTTTGGCGACACGATCAGTTTCCTGCTGTTCGATAGATGCACGCTGTATCCACGGTTCTTGAGTCCTGTCAAATATCGTCCCATGTTATTTCCTCCGTTTTGCTTCACGAAAAATTGATCTTAGTTCCTCGATAATTGTGGGTTTATAGCAAGATATCTGTCGTGCAAGCGGAGGCAACGGCTTAGGTGTTACGACAATATTTTTACCATTGCGAGTAAGCCGGACCCGAAAACCCATTCTTTCCAAGATACTAAGATAGCGTCCCATTTCTTTGCCTCAATATGTAACAGATTGTGTAATTATCACCAATGTTTCAATTCTGTAGGGTCTGCACAGTTCTGTAGGGTTTGACTATTATCAGCGTCATTACTCATATTTAAGCTTAAATAAATAACTATAATCATAGTACATTCAACCCTACAGAACCCAACAGTTGAGCGTGACAACCCTACAGAAATCTGTAGGGTTGGCGTGTTCACAACACAAACACATATGTCTCCCCACTGGCAGTAAAATCCGGCACATGCCCCTGTTTTTAACGCCTGATTGGCTGCGGTTTCTATATTTCGTCATATTCTTTTTCCTCTGAAAAATCCAGGTTATTTCCATATTTCGATAAACCGATTCCCCAGTATTCGATGCCGTTCCCGGACCTGTGCCGTTGCTTTTTAATCCCCGGTCTATCCGTCATCATCCGCCCAAACCTAGTGCTGCTGATGGGTTTGTCCTTACTGGTTTCGCAGTAATCCAAATACTCTTTGTAGAGGTCACTTGCCTTGATAGACTGGGTCGGCTGCAGGATGCACCGGTCGGCAATAAACGGTCCCAGGAAGTCCATTTCATCGCGATATTCGGCAGTCGCGGCTCTAACCTCCTCCGGCTCTCCAAGACCCTGTTTTTGCCAAATCTGACATCCTCTGACTGCCCAGGCAAGAATACCTTCGGCCTCATCCCTGAGCCGGTCAGGAAGCGTTGCATCCTGCTGATTGTCCGGTATACGGACAAGGAACGGAATCATCTTGATACGTCGCCAGATTCCGTCGTCAGTGCCCCTTACGCCCGGCTTGTGGTTGGCTGCAAGGAATATCTTGAATGTGCCCCGGAACTGGAAGAACTCCTGCCGCATGAAGCGTGCTGTGATAGTGTCGCCGCCGGTGAGCCGCTTTACCAGGCTCTCGGCCATACGTTTGTCGGCCTCCGCCTCAACAGCCGTAACGAAGCGTGCTCCTCTGAGCCTTGCGATATCGTTGGATATGCCGTCATTTTGCTTTATCATCAACGACTCGGTCGGCGTGTCCTTGGCATAGTCGCCCAGAACGTCCTGTATGACGTTCAGGAACGTGCTCTTGCCGTTCGAGCCGACTCCGTGCAGGAAGAACAGGCACTGCTCACGTATCACGCCTGTGAGCGCGTAGCCTACCGCCCGCTGGATGTAGTCGATGATATGCTGGTTGTCCTGGAATATAGAATCGAGGAACTCCAGCCATGTCGGACACCCTGCATCAGGATTGTAATTCCACGGCACGAGTTTGGTTATATAGTTGTCCTGCCGATGAGGAAGCAGCTCGCCGTTGCGCAGGTCCAGGATGCCGTTTTTGCAATTTAGTAGCCACGGGTCGGAGTCGAGATCGTCGGAACCTATACCGAGCCAGGCACGCGCCAGACTGAGCATTGCATATATTTTGTTGTTCGATTCAGATGCTCGGGCATATTTGATGAGCCTCTTTTGAGATGCTTCGTCTACAAGCGTTTGAGCCTCATCGAGCATCTTGCGGACCGTCAAAGCTGACCGCTGTACGACCTTGCCGGTCTCATCCTCAGCCCACCGCATATTGTCCCAGACAAACCACTTGCCGAATGCAGGACAATAGAGCAGATCGTTTCCGTGCCTGGCCAGAAACCGCTCGGCATTGCCTAAGTCTGTCTGAGCGAAGAATGCCAGTTCCTTGTCATCGATCTGCTTTTCTTCCTTACGTGGTGTGTGTGTAACAGTTGCCGAGGCGGCAGGCGTGCCGTAACCTTCGCCTGAAAGCGCCCTGGCTGCGGCTGAATAGTCACCGCTGTGCAAAATAGTAGTGTAGATGCCGAACGGCGTGTATGACCGCTCAGCCTCAAACGGCGGGGCATTCGTGCTGAATACGTAGAACACCTCGGAGTCCTTGTAGTTCCACGTTGCGGATATTCCTTTTGACTTACCCGGTCGGCGCCAGTATTCGACTTCGCTCTTTTCCCAAACCCGTGTCCAGCCCTGACCCTGTAGCACTTCCCGCCAGTCGCCGTGGGCGTTGTAGTCATCGCCCGGAGCGCCCCCGCGTTCCTTTTCTGGTCGTGATGAGGTCGACTTATCATCGGGCATATACTCATTGAATGACCGCGCTATCTCAAGCAGAGCCTCCCGGTCATCGGCGCTGATAACAGGGATATCGCACAGATCACCGCGCACGAGTATATAGGGATTGCCGGTCTCGTGGACTTCGACAGGAGAGCCGGGCGCTATGGTATAACCGCCTTCACCACGGGTTTCTATAGCGACCTTGACCTTGCCGTCAGGATCGAGATACCGGGCAAGCGGCTGGTTGCCCTCGACCGGAGACTCACATCGGTAGTAGAGATGGTAGCAGCGCGTTGACCTGGGCGTGCGGACAAGCGGGAGTGATTCTATCAGCTCACCATAGCCGCATTCCTTGGCCAGATCCGCCCAGGCTTTGCACGAGCCGGGCAGATCGAAGTCGATGCGCTCCAGGTTGCCGGACACCGCGCCGCCGATGATTGCAATGCCGTGATTGCCCGCCACAAACCAGCCGCGTAGTGTCCGGTCGTCGGCGATCTGGGTCTTGTATGTATCCCAGGCAACCGCTGGAGCTTTACTGCCGTCCAATTTTAGAGGTATTACCGACAGCCCTGTCTTGGCGTATTGTCTTGCTGTCAGATAAACCGATTCTGCCATCCTTGTGCCTACTCCCCGTGTTAACTGCTCAATCGGCAGATTTGTCAAAACAATAGTCCCCGCGCATCCATCGCCCGAGGCGAAAGCCATAAGCATTCCATGCGTTCCCTCGCGCCGTCAGCATAAGCCTTTTTATCGAACCGCTCCCAGTCGCCGTAAAGTTCATCGTATAGTTCAGACCGATAACCGGAAAGCACAACCATACCCTTGACCGACCGTAGTACCTCCGCAAGTTCACGATGATCGTCGTCTGTCATCTCGTGCATATAATCCTTGCCGGGATCCGACCTTGAAGACATCACGTATGGCGGGTCAACATAATGCAGCGTGTCGCCTCGATCGTGCTGCTGCATACAATCGATCGCTTTGCGGTTTTCGATGACGACGCCTGCAAGTCGATCGCGGAACACGCTAATGTGGTTTGGATACCGCGCCCAATCGTGCGCTGGCGTGGTTCCCGATCGATACGAGTTGGCACGAAAGCCGGTATCGTGCGTCCACGTCGATGCTCGAGTGCACATCCCCCGAGCTTTGCCGGCGTGAATGGCGTTTGACCCGAACCCCATATATGCTTTCACGATCGTGCGTCTTGCCTGTTCGACATCCGTAAGCTGCTCTTTGATCTCATAAGCTATCTCGAACTCTAAGCGTGAGAATGGTGTCAAATAGAGCAGCTTTTCCAGTTCAGCAGATAGATCCGGATCCCGCAGCACTCGGAAGACGTTATATACCTCCGGGTCCAGTTCGTTATATATCTCTGCATACGATCGCGGCTTGCGCATCAGAACGGATGCCGCACCGCCATAAGGCTCAACATAAACCCGATGCGGCGGGAAGTGCGATATCACCCAGGGTGCAAGTCTCCACTTGCCACCGTGATAGCGCAGGATCGGACGGATTGGTTTGCGCATAGACTGAGTAATCATTTCACAGCTGTCCCTACCCGAGGTGCCGTCAAGCTGTCAAGACACTCCGACCAGTTTTGAAAGAAAACGACGTCCGGCAAGTAGTGGAAGATATTCTCACGATATCCGACCACACACAGCTTCTTGCCAAACGCGACCGCAAGCCCGAACTCTACGTGTCTACCGCCTCGGGAAAAACCGGAGTCTGAAAGTTCGGTAAAAGATACCACTATGTCTGCTGCCATCAGGTCCTCGCAGTCTTCCAGGGCATAACGCGCTATTGTAAGGGAATCAACGAATGCTTCCCCGTGACTGCCATGAATCCACCTGCTGGTCACAATGTGCCCATGGCGCACAAGATCGGCTGCGTAGACCTCAAGCTCTTCACGCCGGTCGTATCGTGCTGTTAAATAGATATTCATATTCCTAATCCTCTCTCACCACTCGGAGCTGGTCCGGCTTGAACGACACTCGCTTGATACCGCCAAGCTCTTTAACTCGCCTGTCCATATTCACGGTGATGCACAATCCGATACCAGATGCGAAAGCTACGGCTTCAACTCGCCCGAATTTGTCTCTGAGGAAGCTGATATTATCCGGCCTGGCGACTATTACTTTCTGCTTATGCATATCAGTTACTATCTTGAATGATGGATAATAGCCGGACACAGCCACTCGTGCACCAACCGGAAACTGCTTTTGCCAGAGTTTGATCAGCCTCTGCTGCTTTTCTCTGCGTTCCCGCTCCCGACGCTCTTTTGGTGATTCATATCTTGTGCTCATATTTGTGATCCTCTGCTATAAGGTGCAAATAATGGCCCGACCGCAGTGGCCGGGCCTCGCTCCGCTGACCCTATTCGTCCTCGAACGGGTCGTCATCGCCCTTTTCCTTTTTTCCGACTTCAAACTCGCCGCCGCCAACCGGCATAACGCCCTGCTTCTTGTACGGCGAATAACTAAGTATGTTGGCGTAGGTCCTTTTGTTTTCGCCATTACCTTTAGTTGTGTGGCCAACGACGCCAGAGAATTGTCGACCGATCAGATCGTCAGTGTCGACCTTTTCGCCACCTGCGCAGTCGATTGCTCTACCAAATACAGCAGAGGTCAGTTGATATAACTTCGACGGCTTGTCGCCTGCGGAAATGACCTGAGAGGCCATTACGCTAATCCACTTGCCTTTCGTTTCGACATCCTCTACTTCTTCAGGCTTGAGGATTTCGCACTTGATCTTGAAAAACGGACCGTAATCCCCCTTGTCGGCATCGATATCTATTACCTGGAAGAGATACCTTCCTTCAGGAATCAGTTCAAACTCTTGTTCTTTTGCTGTAATTACCGGCATGTTCATAGCTCCTTTTCTGATCTCTTGCAATCTGTCCGTTAGCGGACTTCGCTGTCTGAGATATTCACATTCTGGGTTCTGACACTGTGCAAATCGTCTACCCGATTCGCCATCGTAAAAGTGTTTCATAGGCTGCCCGCAATAGGGGCAAAGCCCATCAGTCGTGAGCAACTCGGCATACCCGAACTGCAGGGTCTCAAGCTGGACGGCCATTGATCAGCCCTCCCATCAGTCGTATGTGCCGCTGGACCGCTATAAGGTGTTTGCACAACTTTTCCTCGTGGTCCATCCGACACAGGAAGTCCATACAGGAACACTCCATCAGGTCAGTATCGACAATGTATTTGCGCTCATCATCGACGGGATGACTCACCAGCCAGTGAGTGGCATCGATTTGCTTGAGCGTGTAGGCCCACAGCACTTCATCGCTACGGATGATGCGATCCGGATCGGCTGTGCGTTCGATTCGTTTGGGACCTACCGCTGTGATGATCATCAGACTACCACCTCTGATTCTGCCGAGATTCTGGCCGCATGCCTGGTCTCGTCTGCTTCCAGTTCCTTGAGCTTGTTTTTCCAAAGAACAAGGTCGGCCTCAAGGACTTCCAGGGAAACCTGATCCTGCTCAAGCCGCTGTTTCTTGTTCATAATGCGGACTTCGAGCTTGGTGATTTCACGCTGAAGCATATTGGTCAAATTGCTCAATTACGCCACCTCCTTATGATCGAATACAAAGCCGTCATCGACAGGCTCGAAAAACTGTGCTTCTTTTGCTTCTTGCAATTGGCGATAGGCAACAGCTTTAGTTCCGGCTTCACTGCCGAGCATAACAACATGTTTAACCCACATGCCCGGTCTGAACGAACCTACCATTCCACTCCAGGCAGTGCCGTAAAAGACCAGGGTGCCTTTGCCGTCGTCTCCGTTGTCTTGTAACCTGATAGCGACATTCTCGGGGTCGCTTGCTGTGCGTGGATAGACTTTGATTGAGATATACTCATCCTCGAATTGGCCTCTGCTGCCCAGGTTGTTTACTATAGAGACCGCCGCTTTATGCACGGCCTTGGTCTCGTCGGTTGCGTGCCTCTGTAATCTGAAAAACATCAAACCACCTCCTTTTCTTTAGCTCTGTATATCTGAGCATCGGCCAGATACTTACTAAGCGATTCGTTGCAGATCGGACAAAGCTGCTTTGATTTCTTTCGATTCTTCAAGCGCCTCTCGAAACTGCGATCACCCTCTGGCCATACTCGCACGAGCCGCCAGGGAATACCGGCCTGGGTTATAACAGCCATAAGCCTGCTGCCATTACCGTGTTCGTGCCGTTGCATTCTGGCTTCAATGCCCTCAGCATCCTCGACAAACCCTATGTAATGTCGAGCATGTTTATAGGGCCGGTCGAAATGTATCAAGTAAACAGGCATCACTTCGACCCCCCACGTGCTGGCAACTTGCAGAGGTCCCACATCATCTGCGCCCACATCGCCTCAGCTCTCGTCATCAGTCGAAAGATCGATTCCATCACGAAGAGCCTCCTTGTCCGCGAAGTAAGCTGCAACTATCAACGGAACTGCTATGACTACACCGCTGATGACCAAACAAACGAAATCGCCTATCATGCCACTCCCTCCAAAAGCGCCAGTTCCCGCTTCAGTTCCGCAATTCTCTGCTGCTTCGCCGCCTCTGCCGAGTCCAAATCTTCCCCAAGTGCCCTGCGGGCCTGTGCAAGCGCGAACGGCGTATCACGTACCGCTTCCACCAGAGCCGCAATCTCCGGGCAGATCGCACCTGCAAAGTCGATAGCCAGACCGGGAAACGTGCGCTCTACCTGGCGCGTCTTGCCTGTGATCGGGCTGGTAAATGTGACCGGCTTGGGTTCGACAAATTCAATTGTTAGGTCAAGCGGTTTGCGCATAATAAAATCTCAACTGTAAGCCCTTGTGCTATAATTCGCCTATGAGATATGTAACTTATCACTATGTCCATGGCGTCTGCCCCAAATGGGGAGTCGACGTTCATCTAGAAGCAAAATATCAAGTGCCAACGGCAGATGATGACTTTGGACCAGCAAAACTTCTTATTGTAAAATGTGTTGTTGACGATCCAATTTCCAAGCATTGGTGCTGCGGTGAAGACGATTGTGAATTCATACATAAAGCACCTAAGACTCTCAAATATCCTTATTGCTAGCATCCTGCTCACAAGCCTTGAACTCAAACTCGAAGTTCTCGATTTCTGCCAGCTTCTCCGAAAGCTTGTTGAGCATCTCGCGCGTTTCACTGACGAGTTTTTCAAGTTCATCCAGATTGGCAATTTTCATAATCATAAGTAACCTCTTCAAAACCCCGCATTTCTACCAGTAGAACTTTATGCCAAAATGTTATACAATTAGCCGTATATCGGATGCAGTTCAGGCTCGGAGGCCAAGTGCCGCCGGGCTTTTGTGCATCTTTAGGCGGCGCATACAGAGTGGCGATTATCAAATCGCTCAAACGCATCAATGACTAAAGACAGTTGTTTTTCAGTAAGTCCGGCATCGCCGTTTTCGATACTTGCCAATGTGGTAAGTGGTATGCCGGTAATCTTTGTCAGCCAAGCACGGGTTACATTGCGTCTTGCTCGTTCAGCTCGTAGATCG
Source organism: bacterium (assembly GCA_021371935.1). Lineage (NCBI taxonomy): Bacteria > bacterium. Next base: position 476,234 of record JAJFVF010000002.1, on the reverse strand, counting down.
TTGCCTGTTTTGATCTGCATATCTTCACCTCTTGCGTGCTATACATAATGTATAGGATACAATATGAGTATACCATCGTTTAAGTGATTTGCAATGACAGAACAATAATATATTCATGAAATGAAGTACACATTTTGCGTTAGGCTTTTTTTGTGAAAGACACATAAAATGGTGATTTCGGATTGTATAATGCTTGAAGCAATGAGTAAACAAAATCCATTCCCTGCGGCGCTAAAAGCGCTAAGGGCAAAATACGGGTTGTCCCAGTTTCAGTTAGCTATTAAGCTAGGGAAAACACCGTCCAAAATTGCGCAATATGAAAGCGGCCAGCGCAATCCGACTCGCATCGGTATAGCTGAGATTGTTGAAGCTCTTAAAGCAACAAATACCGAACACAACGAATTGCTTATGGCGGCTGGTTTCATGCCAGAAAATTATGGACAGCTAAACGGCGCAGCAGAAGCAATGGAATTGCTAAAGGACCCTCTCTTCAAGGATGTAGTTATACGCATGCGCTCATCTCGTAATCCTGCTGCAATAAAGCGGATTCTCGAAACAGCAAAAGAAATACTTGAAGAGGAAGCAAAAGAAGAGAGTGAGCAATCCGATTGATTTGGCGCAAGAGTGGGCAGCTTCGGCTTGGAAGAGATTCGATTTCGAGCTGCCGGTTAACCTCAGCCTGATATGCAAATATCTAAAGATCAACTTCCGGCACAAAGTGATGGAAGACGCTGTCGGAGGATATCTGCTGAGGACGCCGAAAAGGCGGTATATAGTTATGAACAGCAATCACGAGCTTGCCAGGCAGCGATTCACCATTGCTCACGAGATAGCCGAGTTCCTGCTGGATCGCCGCCAAGAATATTCAGGCCGCCGCTATTCGATTGACGGCTCTCAAGAGCCGCGAGAGCGATTCTGCAACCGTTTTGCCGCTAATTTGCTAATGCCGGCAGCCGCAGTCCTAACACAAGCTCAAGAGCTTCATCACTCTACCAGGAACAACAAGACGAACGTATTAGCCTCAAGGTTTGGTGTAAGCGAACAAGCTATGCGATACAGGTTGAACGAATTGGCCTTACGCCAAAACCTAAAATATTAGCCACAACACATTACTGAGAACCCAGCAGTATCAGGTTCTTCTGGTCAAAAGGAGAACAAATGAGAGTTCCATGTATCACAGTGTTTTTGCTATTGCTGATATTGCCAGCAACAGGGTGCAGTAACTCCGATGCAAATGTAACAATAGAGCACAAGATGGCAGTTATTCAAGCTCAAGGCAGTGTATCCGACAATGATCCGCTTGTAAAACAGTTTGCTGACCACCTTGATAGCCTAGAGCGAAAGACTACACAAAGTCGAAAAAAAATCGCGGATATAACTGTTGTAGCTTGGCAGGACATCCACAAAAACACAAACATCGATGATAGTCTATTAGAAACGATCAATGCACTAGACAATTGTATTCCTGACAATTATTCTTGCAAACTTGATTTTGCCGAGGTTGCTGCAGTATATATGACAGCGCGAGAGAAAGGTAAATAATTCTGTTTAGCTATCTGGCCAGGAGGAGAGCCATATGAATGAATTCCAGGTCACATTTCTCGACAGACCCGAAGTTGGGAGGACCGTCAGGATAATCTATAATGGGCAAGTTGGACAGACTGCTCGAATCATATCGGTTCAACAACACCCCAGTCAACCAAATTACTTTAAAGTGGTAGCAGAGCAGAATGTCATCTGTATAGGGGTATTTAATCCATCTGCACAAACAACCGTGCCTGCGCAGACACAGGCAATGCAAGCTCCACCTCCGGTAATTATGCCAAAAACAGAGGCAGCAAAGAATAACTTCCCGAAATGGTTGAGTGTTCCAATCGGTTGCTTGGGGCTGTTTATTTTGCTTGGTATCATCGGTGCACTGGTGGGAGGCACACAAACTGGTTCATCTGACTCTACCCCCGCTACAGAAGACACGAGCCAAACCACTAAAGATTTGACGCTGCAAGATTGGTCGGTGGAAGGCCAAAGCATCAAAGGGGTGGTGAAAAACAATAGCAATAGGACATATTCATATGTCCAAATCGAATTCAATGTTTATGATAGTAGTAATGCTCAAATCGGATCAGCCATGGCCAATATAAACAATCTTGAACCGGGTGGCATATGGAAATTCGAGGCGGTTGCGCTTGAGGATAATGTTGCCTCAGCTAAATTTAAAGACCTTTCGGGTTGGTGAAAAATACGGAGGGTATTACTCGCAATGATTCTCAAAATACAAAATCAAATCAATGATAGATGCATATAATACGAGAACGGAGAGGCATATATGAGTTGGAAATGTCCTGCATGTGGTTACCCTAATCCCGATAATCTGAACAAATGCTTCAAGTGCTCAACACCCGTGTCGTCTGCTGGCTCCTATGGCCAAAGGGTGACCGCACCCACAGCAGCAACCACTGTGGCAACTAACCAGCAAGCAACGAGCCCGTTTGCCCAGTCTATAGAGCCAACAAAACAGATATCGTCGGATCAGTTTCCAAGATTTATCAAAGGTGTTAATGGTGAAATTGAATACGATCAGAACTCAATAACGATCAGCCGCAAGCGCTTCTTGGGCTTTTTGACTAACGGTCTCGATGGCAACAAGATCATCTATATCAACCAGTTGTCGGCTATCCAGTTCAGGAAACCAGGAACGCTGACAAACGGATATATTCAGTTTGTTTTTCAGGGTAGTCAAGAGAGCAAAGCGGGGATTTTGAATGCTACCCACGACGAAAATACTGTTATGTTTAGCCAGACGCAACTACCTGATTTCGAGGAACTGAGGGCGTTCGTAGATGGAAAGTTGAGGCAAAAATTTTCAAGCGATACAGCGCCCAGCAAGCCGAGTGAGGCAGACGAGTTGGTTAAATTCGCATCGCTCAGGGATCAGGGTATCATTACGGAAGCTGAGTTCCAAGCAAAGAAAAAGCAACTGCTCGGGCTGTGAAACCAGGATGAAAGCAAAAATGAGAATGAGGGTATTACTCGCCTGGTCTTGGATTATAATATGCCAATTCCTCTGCTGTTCTCCGGCCTTCAGCGCCCAGCGCCCCTACGCCGCCACGGTCCTGCGGGTCCTGGACGGCGATACGATAGAGGTGCAGCACGGCCAGGCGGTCGAGCATATCAGGCTTTTCGGTATAGACTGCCCGGAGAAGAACCAAGAGTTCGGTCCGGAGGCCACAAAGGCGACAACCGAACTGGCGGCAGGTAAAAGGGTCTCTATCGAGCCTGCCAGTCGGGATCGCGACAACCGGGTCGTGGCCGTCGTGATCCTGCCGGACAAGATCAACCTGAACCAGAAACTCGTGGCCATGGGTATGGCGTGGTGGTGGAAAGAATACGCGCCCAAGTCGACGCAACTTCCAAAGAATCAATCGGAAGCGAAAGCCGCAAAGCTCGGTCTGTGGGCGAAGACGGACCCGATCCCGCCGTGGGAGTTCAGAGCACAGCGCAGAGGCAAGGATATATCTGAAGAGCCTGCTGTGCAGCCGAAGAAGCAGGCTATTGTCGACCAGGTATACATAGCCGAGACCGGCAATTGTTACCATCGCCGGGACTGCCGGACGATTAAGAACTCGAAGGTCACGTTAATCAGCCGTGCTGAGGCGAAGAAGAAGGGATATAAGGCCTGTAAGGTGTGCAAGCCGTAACAGATGTCATTATACGATCTCCTCAATTCTCATAACAAAACCGACCAGGAGCCTCTCAAGCAGGAGCGTGCCCGCGCCTACGTGCGCGTCAGCCACGAGCGCTCCGCCGAAAAGAATATAAGCCCTGAGACTCAGCGCAAGCGGATCGAGGCTTACGCCCGCGAGCGCGGGTATGAGATCGTCCAGTGGTATGAGGACCTGGGCATTTCGGCATTCAAAGACGACGATCTGCGTGTCGGATGGAAGAGATTGCTCAGTGATTCCAAGGCAGACCCGAATACTAAAGTCGTGCTCGTATGGCGCTATGATCGGTTCAGTAGAGGAGACAATGCCCAGGTAATCCAGCGGGAACTCCTCCGCCACGGTGTCCGCATAGAGTCGGCAGAAGAAGGCTATTACGACCCCGACTCGGAGACCGGCGCCATTATGATGCCTCTCACCTGGTCGCTGAACCGCCTCTTCTCTATCAAGCTGAGAAACGTCGTCATTCCGAACATGAAGACCAATTTCGAGCAGCGCGATCCCGACACCGGATGGGCATATAAAAACGGCGGTTGGGCGCAGTGGGGATACAAAAAGCATCGTATCAAGGTCGGTCGGTCCGCCAAGTCCATGGATATCTACAAGGTCATTTGGGTGCTCGATGACACGGTAGTTGCAGGCAAGCCGGTATGGGAGTGGGCGAGGACTATGCTGCTGGATTGGCGACTCGGGCAGCATCTCGGATACGATACGATAGCCGCCAAGCTGACCAGCGCAGGCATTCCTACTCCGAGCAAGCGAGCTGCATGGAGTCATACAACCGTTCAGGGGCTTATTGGCGATTGGACGCGGCTGTATCAATATTCAGGCATCGCATTTTGGAATCGAGAAGATTGTACTGACCGCAATAATCGACAGCAAAGAGACCCGTCTGAATGGATTGTCGTGCCGGATGCTCACCCGGCCATTATCACGGAACAGGAGTGTGACGACATCAGAAAGATGGTAGAGCATATAGATCGGAAGCCCAAACCAGGGAGGAAAGGGGAGGAGTCACGTTTTGCGCTCTCAGGTGGCTTACTGAAATGTAAACACTGTGGTGCGAACTATGCAGGTATCAAGCGCAAATCAGGCGATTACTATGTTTGTGGCTCACACCTCTATCGCCGTGGCGCAGACTGCGGACCGTCTTGGAATATTCCCAGAGACACAATAGAGAACCTTGTGTTCAGTAAAATACTCGCCCGTATGCCGGACGATCCCAATAAACTGCAGCAGTGGGCAGATGAAATGAATCACCAAGTCGATGACTATTGGAGTGCTTTTACAGACACTTCTGCTGAAAGGAAGCGTGAAGCTAAACGTCTTGAGAAGCGGCTTTCCAATCTTCTTGATGTTGCCGGCAGTGTGCGGAGCAGTGATGAACTGAAGCAGCGCATAAACGATACATCTGCTGCTCTTGAGCGTTTACGGCTGGTGAATGATATTGAGAGACCTCCGAAGGTGGATATTGAAAAGCTCAGGCAATTTCGGGATGAGGTAGCTGAAGCTGCGACGTCGACCGATTTCTCTCAAAGAAGATCGATACTGAAAAGGCTTGTTGTGGAAATAAAAGCGGACCCGGAAACAAAAACGCTCGAAGGCAATCTCATTGACCCCCGAGCGCTCGCAAGTATACATATCGGTGGCGGTCCCAAGGGGAGTTGAACCCCTCTCCCGGCCTTGAAAGAGCCGTGTGCTAACCGATGCACCATGGGACCACACTTTATTATTATACCAAAACAAAGAGCGTTGATCAATGGCGGTCCAGCGGTTGCTATAGACAACTCTGCATGCGTCCTTATTCTAAATTTTTAGCAGTCTCCATCTTCGAGTTTATCTCTGAGATACTGCTTTACGCCCTCAATAGGCATCCTTATCTGCTCCATGGTATCGCGGTCGCGTATGGTGACCTGATTATCTTCTTCAACTGTCTGCACGTCCACCGTGATGCACCACAGGGTCCCAATCTCATCCTGACGCCTATATAGCCTGCCAATGGATGCTGTGTCATCATACATGGTCGGGAATGCTCGCTGCAGGTCGTGAGCGAGCTTCTTGGCAGTATCGACTATTTCAGGGCGATTTCGCAGCAAAGGCATAACAGCCGCCTTAACCGGAGCAAGGTCTTTGCTGAGCCTCAGAACCGTGCGCTTGTCTTTTTTGTCACCCTTTTCTATGATCTCGACATCATAGGCGTCGATCAGAAATGCAAGTGTGGCTCTGTCTGCACCAGCAGCAGGCTCGATTACGTATGGTGTAATGTGTTGTCCGCTTGGCTCGTCGAAATAAGTGAGGTCTTTGCCTGAACCTTCCGAGTGCTTGGTAAGATCATAGTTGGTGCGGTTGGCAATCCCCTCAAGCTCACCCCAGCCGAACGGGAACTTATATTCGATGTCGGTCGTGCCCTTGGAATAGAATGCAAGCTCAGCCGGATCATGCGCGCGCAGGCGGAGATTGTCCTCTTTCATGCCCAGTTTTTTGTACCAGTTCCACCGCTCTTTGACCCAATACTCAAACCATTCGTCGTCAGTGCCCGGTATGCAGAAAAACTCCATCTCCATTTGCTCGAACTCACGCGTGCGGAAGGTGAAGTTACCGGGAGTGATCTCGTTCCTGAAAGATTTGCCGACCTGGCCGATTCCGAACGGCAGCTTTTTGCGTGTCGCCTGCTGAACATTTGTGAAGTTGACGAATATTCCCTGGGCGGTCTCAGGCCGCATATAGACCACTGCGGCGTTGTCCTCTACCGGACCCATGAATGTTTTGAACATGCAGTTAAACTGCCGTGCCTGGGTGAGTTCACCACCGCACGCAGGACACTTGTCACCTTCAAGGTCATCGGCGCGATATCGCTGTTTACACTGTTTGCAGTCCACCAGCGGGTCTGTAAAATTCTGCACGTGGCCGGATGTTTCCCATACCTTCGGATGCATAAGAATTGCTGCGTCGAGCCCGACGATATCGTCACGTGTGGCGATCATATCGCGCCACCAGGCATCCTTAACATTGCGCTTTAATGCAACTCCAAGAGGACCATAGTCCCATGTGCTGCCGAGTCCGCCATATATCTCAGATGATTGAAAAATAAACCCGCGCGCCTTGCACAGGTTTACAATGGTCTCCATTTCTACGTTTGCCAATTTGCCGATCTCCCTACGTTTCTACTGACAATGTTATTCTAAAGGTTAGGACAATAATGGTCAAGCGTACGCTGCACCCGCAGCACTATTCCAAGCTGGAGGATGTATAAAATACACTTACGCTGAGCCCAGAGTCTTGACTGTAGCAAACAAGCGCAATATACTACACAGAGGCGTGTAAGTTGTGGGTAAACTCCAACCAAGCCTCTTCCGATCCCTCTGGCAGGGCGACTCTTAAGGAGGGCAATCCTATGGCAGCAAGAATAGGGTTCGATGTTGGCTCGGATACCGTAAAGACTGTCATCGTTCATGAAAACGGGTCGATCGAACCACAAGAAGTCAAACATATTCAAGGTCAGCCTCTTCGGCGAATAAAGGAAATCCTTGAGGGCATACGTTCGCAAGTAAATGGCGAGGCCCTATTGGCGGCGACAGGCAGTGGCGCCGGTATTCTCAAAGAGCTGATCGGCGCGGATGCAATACACGAGCCGAATGCGCTTGCCACAGCCGTGGACAGGCTATATCCCGAAGTACACACTATTGTGGAGATGGGACGAGAGTCTCAAAAATACCTGCTCTTTGAACGCGACGGCGTGAGCGGCAGGCTCTTGGTCGAAGACTCCAATCTGGGCAACAAATGCGCATCCGGCAGTGGATCATTCCTCGACCACATGGCAAAGCGGCTGAACTATTCATCTATCGAAGATTTTGCACAGGTAGCTCTCGAAACCGAAAGCCCAGCCTCACTTTCCGGGCGCTGTGCCGTTTTTACTGAGTCGGACATCACGCATCTATACCAGAAGGGCACACCACGCAATCGAATCGCAGCAGGAATCCATCAGGCCATAAGCCGTAACTACCGCTCGGCTATAGCGCGCGGCAAAGAGTTTCGCGATAAAGTCGCTTTTATCGGCGGAGTATCGGAAAACCCGGCTGTCGTAAAATATCTATCTGAAGAGCTAGGGTTGGGTTCAAGACTTTTTGTTCCCAAGTATAATCGAACCCTAGGGGCAATCGGCGCTGCACTGCGGGCCGAGGCTGTCGTCGACATCAAAACAGCCATTTCAAAACTTGAAGAACACCTCAAAAAGCCTCTCGAATACCCTGGCGCTGACCCGATCAGGCTTGAGAAATCCGAGATTCAGTGGCAGACGAACAAAGGCGATATCAGCTCCTCGACCACAGCCTTGAGTTCTCAGCTGCCACGGAATATCGAGCGTGCTGCTCTTGGAGTAGATATTGGGTCAGTGAGCACCAAGGCTGCAGTGGTCACAAAGATGGACGACAGGTTTTATGTCTTGGCGGCATATTACCGCCGCACAGACGGCGACCCACTGGCGGCTGTGCGCGATACACTTGCAAAGATCAATCAGCAACTTGAGGATGCAGGATTTGTAATCGGCAAAATGTCCGCGGCTACCACTGGCAGCGGACGATATCTTACAGGCGATTACATAGGAGCCGACCTTATTAAAAATGAGATCACGGCTCAAGCCTCAGGCGCGCTTGCATACGCCGAGGATGTCGATACAATTTTTGAGATCGGCGGTCAGGACAGCAAGTATATCCGGCTCGACGGCGACGTGATAATCGACTTTGAGATGAACAAGGCCTGTGCTGCAGGCACGGGCGCATTTCTTGAGAAGCAGGCTGCAAGGCTCGGTGTGCCGCTGGAAGATTTCGGTGACCTGGCGATAAAAAACACTCGTCCGCCGGACCTGGACTGGACATGCACAGTCTTTTCCGAGTCGGCCATGGTCTATTATCAGCAAAACAACGTTCCCGCAGCCGACTTGGCGGCCGGAATATGCCTTGCCAGCGTAAAGAACTACCTCAACAAGAACGTCGCCAGCCGCGATATCGGCGGCAAGATTGCATTCCAGGGCGCAGTTGCGTTCAACAAAGGGATGGTTGCGGCGTATGAGACTGCTCTGGGTCGAAAGATTGTGGTCCCCCCATATCCGCACATTACGGGTGCTGTGGGAGCCGCACGGCTTGCATATCTGGCGAACCCTGAGGTCAGCACTTTCAGAGGCTTCGACAAGATTGCCGAGACAGAGTATGAGATCACATCATTTGAGTGCAAATCGTGCGCCAACAGGTGCGATGTCAATACTTTTAAGATAAAGGACGGACCAAAATATTTCTATAACGACCGCTGCGAGAAATACAGCGCAGTGCAGAAGAAGAACCTGGGCGAACACCTGCCGGATCTGTTTGCTGAACGCGAAAAGATGATGTTTGAGATTGGAAACAGCATCGGCTCGGCAGGAGCCTCGCCCTCCCATTCCCAATCTTCAATACCCGACACCCAACATCCTGCACCTGACACCCGACACCCGGCACCCAACACCCGGCAACTAAGGGTGGGCGTTCCGCGCGGGCTGATGTTCAGCGAACTCTTTCCGCTCTACAATGCTTTTTTGAGCGAACTGGGCTTTGAGGTAGTCGTCTCGGATCAGACCAATAAACGAATAGTGGAGATGGGCTTGGACGTCGCCATAGGTGAGCCATGCTTCCCGTTCAAAGTTGCACATGGGCATTACGTCGACCTGATCGAAAAGAATGTGGATGTCATCTTTGCTCCCCGGGTCATCTCCACCGAGCAGCCTAACCCGCATATGCGGCAGGCACAGACCTGCCCATATCTGCAGGCTGCGCCGGATGTCATCTCATCCTGCGTGGGTTTAACTGAGCATGGCATCAAACATATGTCACCGGTGCTTCACTTCAAGCGCGGCCGCAAGCATCTGGAAAAGACTTTTGTGCAGGCTGGCAAAGAGCTTGGTAAGAGCGCAGGTGAGTCCAGGGCGGCGCTGGAAATCGGTCTGAAGGCCCTCAGTAAGTTTAGAAGATGGCAGGAAAAACGCGGAGCCGAAGTGCTGGCAAGCCTGCCTCAAAACCAAATGGCCTTTATTGTGGTCGGGCGGCCATATACACTGTGGGACCCTGTTGTCAATATGGATATCGGCAAGAAAATACAAGACCTGGGAATCCTCGCGATCCCGCAGGACTTTTTGCCGTTGGAGGCTGCCGATATATCAGACCATTGGCCCAACGCGTATTCTCGACAGATACAGAAGAAGTTGATGGCTGCCCGGCTGATTCGGGAAGATCCCCGCCTGAAAGCAGTCGTACTGACATATTTTGCCTGCGGACCCGACTCTTTCGGCAACCCCTTCTTCAAGGATGAAATAGGTGAGCCATGCTATATGATGCAGATAGATGAGCATACAGCCGACGCAGGTGTTATCACACGAATCGAGGCATTCGCAGATACGGCTGGTAAAAGTGCGGCTAAAGGCACGGACGATATCCGCAGCGATGATGCTCCAATCACAAGGCTCAAAGGCCGCAGGCTGTGGATTCCATATGCCAACGAATCGGCGCGTATTCTTGCAGCAGGACTACGTGCGTATGGGATAGATTCTGAAGCTCTGCCCCGGTCACCAGACGCAGGACTCAACTTGGGTCGCAAAGCGATCAGCGAAGATGTATGCCTGCCCGCGCTGATGACCACTGAAGATATGCTCTATAGAATACAGCAGCCGGACTTCGACCCGGAGAAGGAAGCATTCTTCCAGGGAAACTCTGAGGGACCATGCCGATTCGGAATGTACAGCATGCTCCAGAGGCGTATTCTCGACAAGATGGGCTGCGAGAACGTAGACATAGTGACCCTCGGCTCCAAAAGTGAGCATGGTGGATTGGGATTGATGTTCGCGCTGGTCGTATGGGATGCAATTATATGTCACGACCTGCTCTTTAAGATGATGCAGCGGACTCGTCCTTATGAGGTCAACAAGGGTGATAGCGAAGTCATGTTCGAGAGATATCTGCAGAAGGTGATTTCGCTCATTCCGGCTCATAAAGAGAAAGTGGAGCGTGCAAAGATCAGGACGCTCACAAGCACCAAGCATTTGGACGAGTTCGAGGAGCTGCTGCGGCGCGCACAGGATGATTTCTCCCGCATTCCGATGCGCCGGGAGGATAGACCCCTGGTCGGTGTCGTTGGTGAGTTCTTTGTGCGGCTGCACGACGGCGCAAACCAGGATATACTTAAGAAGCTGGAAGCCGAGGGCGCCGAAACATGGCTTGCTCCGATGACCGAGTTCTTCAGTTATTCCAACTTCATAGCCAGAATCCTATCGGGTGAGCGCCTTAAAGAGTGTGGGTTCACAATGGACGAACTCAAGACGTTTACCGCTCACTGGGCAAATTCAAAACTGGCTCACAAGGATGAACATGCTCTCTCTCATGCGACACTGCCCTTCCTCGACGGCTATGACGATATTACCTCGCCCGAAGTTATCGCACTTGGCTCGAAGTATGTGGATCACAACTTCGGTGGAGAGGCAATCTGCTCAATGGGTAAGAGCGAGGACTTCGCTCGCCGCGGTCTGGCCGGAATCGTGAGCGTAATCCCATTCAACTGCATGCCCGGAAATACAGTGACCGCTTTGAGCCAGTCTCTCAGGCGGCATCACAACAACATACCGTTTTTGAACCTGGACTACGATGGGTTTGTGGACTCATCTCGCGATGCAAAAATAGTCAGTTTTATGTGGCAGGTGAAGGAGCGCTATCAGGGTCAGCAGCAGGCTTGCCGAGAGGCCGAAGAGACTCTTGAGCTTTCGAGTGTTGAAGGTAGAAAAGGCGGGAGTGTGGAGTGATCACACATCATTATTCTAAAAAAGATAAAATCAAGAACGAACATTTTCAGCGGCTTAGAGAAGTAATCAAGCTGGCAAAACGCACGAGTGATCTTGCGAAAAGTGCGATGAACTGTGAAGAGCATCATGATGAATCGCACATGGTTAATGAAAATACATTGATCAGAGTATACGACGATTTAGACTTCATACTCAGTAGTCTTAAACTCAAAGAACGCAAACAATTGGAAAACGCCTGCCCTGACTATTTTGGTGCGTACGTCACTTTGTATGCCTGCCGCACATCAATTGTTCATAATAGAGGTCTTCTACAAGAAAAATACAGGTGGGATGAAGATAACAAAGACTACTGCAACAAGCGATACAAATGTTTCTGTATCTCGCTGGGTATGGAACCTGTTGAGGTTGGCGAAAAACTGAAACTGCCCGTCAGAGAACCTGATTTTCTAATCAATCTCTTTGAGCAGGTTGAAGCATTTGCCGAAGCTGTTCTTGTTGGCAAGAATAATGGAAATCATAGTTCTCTCCTACCAAGTCAAAACCGTTGCGACTTTGATTCTCGAATGGGAACTGGCGTTTATGAGTCAATGAAATGCTCGGTTATCCGATAACCTCATACACCCGCTCCTCAAAATGCCTGTCATAAGCAAATACTCGATCAACCTTATGTTGCCTGATGACCTCGAAGCTCACACAGTCTACCAGGCTGGGAGATCTATTGGATGATGCGGCATTGAGAACTGAGACTGCAGTATTATGAAGTTGCTCATCTACCCACTCAATAGAAAATACAGGAACCATGTTATCAGCAAATTGGCGTGCAATTGCGATGCCAAACCGACTGTGCAAGAGCGCGGTGGTTTCTACGATGACATAGTTTGATGTAATCACTTCATCATCTGAGTTCATCAACTCGGTCCAAGTGGCTGACGCAGATTTGTTTCGAGGGTCAACGCTGTCGAATATGGCAAGAATGGCGGAGGTATCTATGAATACACTCACTCTGAGTATGCCTCCTCCAAATAACGGTCATGGTTTACCGACAGATCGCCCGTATCTGACTTAACGCACCCAATTACGTTCAATGCGCGCTGCCTTGCTTCTAATGCCAATTGCTGCTTCAGTGATGTATCCAGGGCATGACGAATATACTCAGCCATAGATATTCCCATCTGAGCAGCAGCCCGTTTAGCCTGTTCCGCCTGATTTTCAGTTAGCTGAATCTGAGTTCTAACCATGGTGCACCTCCGATTACAGTATACCACATTTGTGATTACATGATAGCATAACAAATAGAGCCGGAGTGCGGTTAGCACTCCGGCTCTATTTCCTATTTCCTATTTCCTGTTTCCTACACTACTTCTTCACGTTATAAAACGCCTTTATCCCAGGGTAGCGGGCGACGTCTGAGAGATCCTCTTCGACTCTGATAAGTTGATTGTATTTCGCAACGCGCTCGCTGCGAGCAGGAGCGCCTGTCTTGATTTGACCGGCATTTGTGGCAACCACCAGGTCAGCGATAAAAGTATCCTCAGTCTCGCCCGATCTATGGCTGACAACTGCGGTCATATTGTTCTTCTTGGCAAGCTCGATAGTGTCGAGAGTCTCAGTGAGCGAACCGATCTGGTTCACTTTGATAAGGATCGAGTTGGATGCTCCAAGCTCAATGCCTTTCTTTAGGCGCTCGACGTTGGTCACATAGAGGTCGTCGCCGACTATCTGGACCTTGTCGCCTACGCGCTTGGTAAGTGCGACCCAGCCGTCCCAGTCATCTTCAGCCATACCGTCTTCGATGGAAATAATCGGATATTTGTTGACCAGTGATTCCCAGTAGTCGACCATCTCGGCAGAAGTGCGTTTGACGCCCTCACCCTCGAAGTTGTAAACACCATCGTGATACATCTCAGTCGCGGCCGGGTCCAGGGCAATCATGAATTGCTCGCCCGGCTTATAACCGGCCTTCTCGATTGCTTCAAGAATAACTTCAATGGTCTCTTCAGAGTTCTTGAGATTGGGAGCAAAACCGCCCTCATCGCCGATTGCGGTCGACAGACCCTTACTCTTCAATACCTTTGCCAGATTATGATAGACCTCGGCGCACATTCTTAAGGCATCAGCCCAGCAGCATGCCCCGACCGGCATGACCATAAACTCCTGAATGTCAACAGTGTTGTCAGCGTGCTTACCGCCGTTCAGGATGTTCATCATCGGCACTGGCAGATCCTTGGCATTGACTCCGCCCAGATAGCGATACAGCGGCAGTCCCTGTGACTCTGCTGCGGCCTTTGCGCAGGCAAGGCTTACACCCAAGATCGCATTTGCGCCGAGCTTTGACTTATTCTCAGTTCCGTCCAAGTCGAGCATGGTCTGGTCGATAGCGGCCTGCTCGGTCACCGGGTAATTGATGAGTTCAGGGGCGATTAACTCATTGACATTGCGCACTGCGTTCATAACGCCCTTGCCCAAGAAGCGGGTCTTGTCGCCGTCTCTCATCTCGAGTGCTTCGTGAGCACCGGTGGATGCTCCGCTTGGCACGGCTGCACGTCCCATTGTGCCATCATCAAGCCAGACTTCGACTTCAACGGTCGGATTGCCGCGTGAGTCGAGTATTTCTCGTGCTATGATTTCCTCAATAGATGCACTAAACATGGTTCACCTCGATAGTTCGTTGTGGGTCAATAATTTCCAAACCCTCCAATTATAACATGTCAGGCAGCCTGGATGGAATGGAATGTACTGCATCATTTTGAAATCAAACGGAGATCACATAGACTTCTTACTTGAGAGCCGCATCGACAGCATTGGAGATGCTCTTGAACCTGTCTGTACTATATTCATTCTTCTGAACAGCCTTCACCACTGAGTTTTGATCAATTACCACCACAACTGGGATTTTGCCACTTACGTCATAGGCTTTTGCTGTCGAGCCGTTGAAATCCAGCATCAGTGGGTCTTTGGTCTCTTTTCTGATCCTCGATTTTGCGATCCCCCGGCCTATGCCTGGGATAGTATGTAAATCCATCAAGCCGAGGAGCTGGATTTTATCACCGTATTTCTTTTTTAGGTTATCGACCCATGGTCCCATAGCTCTGCCTGAGTCTCTGTTTGCCACAACTACGACCACAACCTTGCCGGATAGGCTGGATAGATCCCAGGTCTTGCCGAACTGGTCGTTGAGCTTGAAGCCAGGGGCTTTTTCACCTGTCTGAAGTGCAATCGCACGTAAGGCAAGCGTGATAGTAAAGACCGTTGCAATTAAGACAATGAACCGTAAATTGCGCATTATGCTTTCCTCACTAATGACATGGTTGTTTTATATACGTCTCTGTCACAGATGTCGTTACCCAACATACGAAAAACGCAAAACGCGCAGACGCTAAGTAAATCACGGTTGGTCACTTGCATATCACTATAGTTTTTCACAACAGTAAAACCACATACAATCGTGCAATTTACTGACCGTAAATTGCTTAGCCCGCATTATTCACGAGGAATGTGAATAATGCTCTCGGAGACCCGGATTATGCGGGAGGCGCATATTCCGAGCTAGGCTGGTTTAGTTTTGACGATACGTGAGTATGAGCGTGGAAATGCCTCGGGGGTGGGTTTGACCTTTGAGATAATAACCAGACGGCGAATTATATCTGTTAGCGGGATTTTTACTTTCGCAACCTTATGCACATGTCCGCCAAGCTGACCTATTATCGGGCGGGCATGGCTTATCTCCTCATCGATCAACTTGCTCTTTTGAGCCACCACATGCCCGCCTGTTTTCACGAGTGGCAGGCAGAGTTCGGCCAAGATCGTAAGCTCGGAAAGAGCGCGGGCATAGGCAATGTCGAATTTCTCTCTGAAATCTTTGTCCCGACAGATATCCTCTGCTCTCCCATGAATTGGCACTACTTCAGACAATTCGAGTAGAGCGACTGCCTGAGATATGAACTTTACTTTTTTAAATGTCGAGTCGAGCAAACTGACATGCAAATCCGGCCTGGCTATTTTTATCGGGATGCCTGGAAAGCCTGCACCTGACCCTACGTCAATTACATTAGCACCATGCTTCGGGTTGAGAGCAGCAAGGCATGTCAGCGAGTCCAGAAAGTGGGATGTGACAATCTCATGCGGGTTTGTGATGCGCGTCAGGTTAAAATGCTTATTTGTCTCAACGAAGAACGAGGCGAAACTGTCGAACTGATCCAGTTGACTTGCGGACAACTCTATTCCCAGTTCAAGCGCTCCACTTTGAAGATCGTCTATGTTTATAAATGTCATATAACATAACCTACGAAGAATATCTGGCAGAGAGTAGATAAGCGCTCCACTCACATATTTTATTGACCAAGTATAAAAATCTATGCGATAATTCGGTTAGGAAACGATGTCTTGGGTATACCCCATTATACACACTTGTCGCTGCAAGGAACAATCCAAGTTATGCACCGGTTCAGAATCCATTTCATAATTTTGTTGGTCATAATGGGCTTTTACGTGCTTTATTTTGCGGGGCTGGGAGCGAACCCACTGCTGGACCCTGACGAGCCCATATATGGCCAGTTCGTAAAAGAAATGGTCAGGAGCGGCGACTGGCTGACCCCGCACTACGCCGGTAAGCTCTGGTTCGATAAACCGCCGATGTACTATTGGCTGGCCTCCGTTTCAGTCAAAACGTTCGGGCTCTCTGAATTTGCACTGCGGTTGCCGTCAGCGCTCTGCGCTGTCGGCATTGTGCTGATTGTATTCCTGCTTGCTTCATATGATTTCGGCAGACGCACGGGGGTGTTTGCGTCCCTGGTCATAGCCACAACCATGATGCAGATAATAATGTCGCATGCCGCGGCGACCGATGCAATAATGGTCTTCTTCTTGGTAATTGCTCTCTATGCATACAGACTCTGGCTGGATACGACCGGACGCAAGCGTTTCGTGTGGATCGCGATATGCGGATGCGCGACAGGTTTTGGAATGCTTACGAAGGGTCCCGTGGTCCCGCTTCTACTTACTGTGACATTTTTCATTCATCTCTGGTGGACAAAATCTCTTCGTAAACTAAGAATGGCTGATGCAGCCATTGGAACCATTACTGCGCTGGTTATGGGGCTGCCTTGGTACATCGCGATGTGCATGATGCATGGCAGAGCATTTGTGGATGGGTTCATAATAACCAACAATCTAGCCAGATTTGCAGCGCCTCTGCACAAGAGCCAGACCGGGTATTGGTATTCATATCTGCGAAATGTGCCTATAATGCTGGCATTTTTCCTGCCTTGGAGTGTATTTTTACCGCAGGCAGTCAAAAAATACTGGCGGGCAAATAATGGCGCAAAGCTCTTGGTCACATGGTTTGCCGTGGTGATGGTATTTTTCTCAGCCTCAAAGACTCAAAATTTCACCTACACATACCCCGCGTTTCCTGCGGCAGCGATATTGGTAGGTATATTGTTCGCGAAAGCGACCAAGGGTGAGAAGAGTTCCGCCAAATCAATCTCGATTGGCATACGAACAGGACTAGCTATATCCCTGCTGTTGGCTGCTGCTTTGGTTATATTTGCAGTTAAGCGCTTCCCTGCTGCCATAATGCCTGCATCCGTTATTGGAATAAGCCTTGTGGGTGCATTCGCAATTTCGCTGATCGGCTCAATGACCCGCCGGATAAAGGTAGCCAATACTGTTTGGATCACAACAGGTGGAATGCTTGTCTTTACGCTGGTGCTGATATACTGTGCCATGCCCATAGTCTCCAGACAGAAGAGCACAAAACTCATAGCTGAACGGATCGCTGCTTTGGACGGAGTAAAAGTGGCGGCATTTAACCTGTGGAGACCCGGGCTGTTCTATTACCTGGACGAGAAACCAATCGATATCAGCAACAAGGCACAGATAAGCGAACTGATGTCCGACTGCAGCCCAATCGTTATCATTTGTAAGGAAAATGACGAGGATTATATTGAGCAGGAAGGCTCGAAAGAACTCTTCGGCATCGGCGATCTGGATGTCTACCAGAATCATGAGTGCATGCGCCGCGATAGAAGGCTTATTGTGGGACAAGTCGCATACAATTCATTTGTATGCGACTTGTCCAATGTCCGGCCGAAATTCTAAATCCTGCTATCCGGCGCCGCTATTAAGTTTTCCCTATTAAATTTACCAGTTTATTGACGATCTCGCCTGCCCACTTGTTCCAAAAAAACTGCAATCATCGCAACATCTGCGGGTGTCACCCCCGGTATGCGAGATGCCTGCCCCAGTGTTGTTGGCCTGATTCGAGTCAGCTTTTCTCTCGCTTCGCGGGAAATCGATTTCATATGGTCATATTCGATGCCCTCGGGTATGGATTTTCTTTCCATTTTATGTGCCTGTGCCACTTGCATTTCCTGACGCTCGATATATCCGCTGTATTTGATTGCAAGCTCCACTTGTTCGGCCACATCGGGTGGAACATCGCCATTTTTGACTGCCTTTGCGATATCCGAGTAGCATATCTCAGGTCTGCGCAGTATTTCTTCCAGCGAACAAGCGCGGTCCGTCAGGTCCAGACCCAATGCATCCAGCACAGCTTTATCCGACGGCTTTATATAAGTCTCAGAAAGCCTTGTGCGTTCTTTTTCAATTAGCCTGGTCTTTTCTGTAAAACGGGACCACCGCTCATCGTCGACCAACCCGGCTTCTCGACCTATCGGGGTGAGCCGTGTATCTGCATTGTCTTGCCTGAGCAAAAGCCTATACTCAGCGCGGCTTGTTAAGAGCCTGTATGGATCATTGACCCCCTTGGTCACCAGGTCGTCTATCATTACCCCTATATAACCCTGATCGCGTCTTATTATAATTGGCTCCTCGCCCTTGATCTTGCGCGATGCGTTTATAGCCGCCATAAGACCCTGGGCAGCCGCCTCTTCGTAACCCGATGTCCCATTTATCTGACCCGCAAAGAAGAGACCATCTACCAGCTTTGTCTCAAGCGAGGGCTTGAGCTGAGTCGGTGGAGCGAAATCATATTCTATGGCATAACCCGGCCGCAGCATTTTTACATCTTCAAGGCCGGGGATGCTCTTCAAAAACTCAAGTTGAATTTCTTCAGGCAGGCTTGTAGACATACCCTGGACGTAAATCTCATCGGTATTCCAGCCCTCCTGTTCCAGGAAGACCTGATGCCTCTCCTTGTCCGGGAACTTGACCAATTTATCCTCAATCGAGGGGCAGTATCTGGGTCCGACGCCATGGATTCTCCCGCCGTACATAGCAGAGCGCTTGAGGTTGCGCAGGATTATATCCTTGGTTTGACTTGTGGTATATGTAAGATAACACGGAAGCAGACCCTCCCGCTCGATATGACCCGACATGAACGAGAATGGTCCGGCGTCGGGTTCGGAGTCCTGCCTTTCGCACTTGGTAAGGTCGATGCTCTTTTTATCGATCCGGGCAGTGGTGCCTGTTTTGAGTCTGCCGAGTTCAAATCCGAGGGAGCGCAGGCTATCGGAGAGTTTATTCGATGCAAACTCACCCGCTCTGCCGGCCGAAAATTGAGTCTCGCCGATATGTATCAGACCCTTGAGAAAGGTTCCAGTCGTAACGATCACACACTTGGCGCCATACTCTATGGCCGTCTGAGTTCGTATGCCTATTACATGCTGCCTGTTACCTGTTCCTTCCGTTACGATCTCTTCGACCATAGCCTGCTTTACATCAAGCCTGGGCTGGCGCAGAGCGGTCAAGCGCATATGGTCTTGATATAGCCGCTTATCAACCTGTGCACGCAGGGCATGTACGGCAGGACCTTTGCCCGTGTTGAGCAAACGGATGTGAGTATATGTGGCGTCGGTTGCCAAAGCCTGCTCGCCGCCCAGAGCATCTATCTCACGTACAAGATGCCCTTTGGCAGGTCCGCCTACGCTGCAGTTGCATGGCATGTGGCCGATGGTCTCTATATTGATAGTGACAAGGAGTGTATCCAGACCCATTCTAGCTGAAGCCAATGCAGCCTCACAGCCAGCATGCCCCGCCCCGATGACAATAACATCATAACTTTGCATAACAGGTAAATTATAACATGGACGCAGGGGCAAAGACTGCACTAAGGCAGGTTATATCATCACGGGGCTGATACGCTTAAGCATCGTAACTACGGCGATTCCATGCTCCCACTTGAGGTTCACTTCATCCATAAGCTGGCGCATCAGATAGAGGCCACGTCCGCCTTCTCTGCTTGGGTCGACGCGGTTTGGAAATACAGGACAGCCCGGTCCTTTGCAGTTGTTTCTTATTTCTACTTTGAGACAGTCCGGCAGCATCACGCACTTTACTTCTACGTTGGGATTGTCATCTGTGGGGCAGCCGTATTTGACTGCGTTGGTGCATGCTTCACCAACGGCCAATTTGAGATCCTCGATTTGGTCGGCGTCAAAATGCATCCGCCGGGCGACACCTTCTACGGCATGGCGGACGATCGTGACGTATTCGGGAGAACTGGGTATCTCCAGCTGCATGACTTCGCCTTGTCTCAAAACAAAAGCCTCCATAAACTCGCGAGACGCAGGACTAATACCATTATTGGCCATACGCCGACTCGACTTTATGCGCGTTATCCAGTAAATCTATACTTGAGAAGGGTCCATATGCATTCGAGGCCGTCACGCCAGGTAATTTTTTTGCCCTGAGCATGGCTGCGCGCCTTATACCAGACCGGGACTTCGGTATATCTATGGCGGCGCTTCAGGAGGCGCGCGGTGACCTCCGGGCAAAACTCGAACCGGTTGCAGTGAAGATTGAAGCTTTTTATGACATCCGTGCGGAATGCTTTGTAACACGTGGCTTCGTCGGTGACTTTGATGCCATAGAGGATTGTTGCCATAAAAGCAAAGAGCTTGTTGGCATAATAGTTGGCAAGCCGCATCTTTGGCTTACCTTGCAAGAATCGTGACCCATAAACCAGGTCGGCCTTGCCGTCTAGTATAGGCTGTATCAGTTTTGGATAATCATCCGGGTCATATTCCATGTCGGCATCCTGAATCAGGACAATATCTCCGCTGACATGCTCAAGCGCCGCTCGAATGGACGCGCCCTTACCCAGATTGGCCGGGTTTTCGACAAGGATTACGTCCGGCTGCGTATGCACGAACTCACGCGTGCCGTCCGTTGAGCAGTCATCGGCGACGATTATCTCCTTTTCGATATCTACCGCGCGGACCCGCCTTAGGACCTCTTCAATCGTGGTCATTTCATTATAGGCTGGTATGATGACACTGAGTTTCATCTAATTACATATACGACGGCATTGTCCAAACCGTCTCCATTCGGATAAATTTGTTCTAATAATCCCTTGTCGATTGCGCCATATACAGCCTGCGTGCCCTTGCCCCATTGAGGGTAAAAGCTGTAGTTTATCAAGACATGGGTCACTCCACGGCTCTTAAGATATCTGACCAGTTTTTTCGGCGATGCAAAGTATCGAGTAAACTCTGCATTGTGACCAGGGTCAGCCCAGACATACGCTCTGTCGAGGTAAAAACCGCGGGTATCGCCAAAGAGCGCTATCTTCGCGTCGGCCGGCAGATTTTCGTTGATCCATTGATCGGCGGGGTAGATGTCGAGCGTTCTGGAAAGATATTCATCCCGGCTTTCGCGGCAAAAGACAACCGGCGCTGTGTTTGTTATAGCTGAACAGAGTGTCAATATCCCGAAGACAGCCGTCAATAAAAATACACTCCACAGAGCGTAATACGATATGTGAAAACGACCATCGCTATATGCAAGCGCTGCAATAAGTACGGCCAGAACAGCGAAACCCGGCACAAGATATCGACTTTGTTGGGTCAGTGCGAACCAGGTGATCAAAAAAGCCAGAAAAAAGAGCGTCAGACCGACGAGCTTTCGGCTGCGGTACTTGGCGAGCAGCAAAACCGGCAGCCCGACAAGAAATATTGGTCCCACAAAAAGTCCGGCAGTGTCATAAAATTTCTCTGAATGGAAAGCAAGGTTATACGGCAGCATCAGGAAAGCCGCCAAGCCATGACCCATACCGAATAGAGATTGCTGGGTCGAATAATTGTGTGCAAGCTCGGCTGTCCAATTCCTGCCCCCAAATACAGAATAGAAGAACGGATAGACCGGGCTGCCTGTGTAGATTACAGACTTAATATACCATGGCGAGCATACAATCAGTGCCGCCACGACAAATGCAAGACCGTTTTTCCACTCGATTTTCCGACCTTGCGAGCAGAACCGGTCGATGAGCAGCCACGCCAAGATCAGTGGAATAATGACCAGACCGGTCATTTTTGTCGATGCAGCAAATCCCGCGGCAACAGCACTGCCAATAATATAGTGCCTCTCGGGCTGATCCAGATAGTTAAGCAGCAGATGGACTGCCAAAACAGTGTATAGAGCCATAGCGATGTCTATATATGCGGTCGTGGCCAGCCACATAACTATGGGCATCCCGGCAAATGCTATTGCCGCAAGCGGTGCTGCTTTGGAGCTAAAGTGCTTCCTGGTCAGCAGCATAACCGATGCAACGAGCAGCACAGCCGTCAGGTATGTAACCATCTTCGCCGCGGCAGGGTTATCGAACTGCAGCGGAAGAGTATAGATGGTCTCCATCAGCATGGGGAAATTGGAGTGAGACATGAAGCTGATATAATACATTCCACCGTGATTCAAAAAGAGCTTGGGCACGGACAGGTGATACGCCAGAGAGTCCCAGTCGGACATAGACGGCGGCGCTAAAGCCGGAATGAGCACTGCAATTGCTATGATGGCGAGAAGAATTGCCGACACTATGCCGGAGAGTTTTTTATCACGAAAACACGAAATTACGAAAGCACGAAATTCAGATAGAGCGCCATAGTGTTTGTTGATGATTGAGAAGATGCCAATACAAGTGAAAACGAAGAAAACTACTACTAGTAGGGGTGTTTTGAGCAGTTGAGCTGCTGATATGACAAAAAAAACCAGTGACAACACTCCCAGACCCAGAGCCGTATCGACAATAAACCTCTCGCCTGCCGGGTCTGACTTTCGTGACCACAGGCTGCATGCCACTCTGCCTGCACCCGTTGCAGCAAAAACCAGAAGAAACAGAAAAATTATGGCAAGTAATGTCTCCACGTCTCTCCTACGCTTTCGCCAGAGGCATCAGTTCGTTGGAAACATCGGTTATATGACCAGAATCGATATCAATTTCAACTCTGCCGACATAGTTGGCATAGAAGCCATGATGAAATATCCATGTCCCGCCAACCTGCTCCTCGGCCAGGACATGGGCGTGCCCGCCAAGAATAATATCGATCCCGGACACGCTTTCAGCCAGCTCACGGTCGGCCTTGATCCCGATGTGAGTCAGAGCAACCACCACATCCGCGTCTTTGCGCAGCTTGGTGACAATTTCTGCTGCTGCCTCGATGGGCGGCACAAAATAATAGTCCGACACTTTTTTTACAAGCATCTTCTCTGTAATGCACGGAACGCTCAGCCCAATTACTGCTATGCGCACTCCTGCGCGCTCAAGAATGATGTGAGATGGTATTTTGAGCGTGTGGTCGGCTTTGGATGAGCGGATGTTTGCGCTCATGACATGAAAATCGGCTTTTGAAGTCTTTGAATCGACGCCTATCGCCATGAAATGAAACTCACGGTTGCCCATGGATATGGCATCATAAGGCACGGAGTTCATCAATTCCAGTGCAGGCTCCCCACCGGGCCGCCAGTATATGTTGCCCGCCCATATCGCATCTCCTGAGTCGAGCATGATACTGTCTGAAACTTCCGACTTAAGGTCATGCAGACGTGCCGCCAGCTTGGCAGTGAGCTTATTGTGCATATCGGAGGTATGGAAAATGGTGATGCGCGCCATCAGGCGACAGCCTCCGGGCCCTTCTTGATATCTTCCTCAAGAGCCAGCTCATCGAGGAAGCTGCGCACAGCATCATCCCATCTGCCGCCTGCTTTGAGGATCGTCTCGATAGCTTCGCGGACTGCACCCTTACCGCCTGCAAGCCTGGTGGTCATATCTGCACGCGCTTTAACCTCTTCGGCGGCATTCGGGACGGCAATAGAGAAACCCGCGCGCTCGAATGCGGGCAGGTCATTGAGGTCATCGCCTATATATGCTATTTCATTGCGGTTGAGAGAATAGAGCTTTGCAATCTCGTCGATTGCTCTGGATTTATATCGCACACCTTGATAGACATCCTCAACGCCGAGCATATGGGCGCGGCGTGCCACAGACTCGGTGACATTGCCCGTGATCCAGGCGATCCTCAGACCATAGTTCATGGCCAGCCTGATGCCCAGACCGTCATATACGCTGAAAGACTTTATCTGTTCGCCGCCATGAAATATCATGGCGCCGTCAGTTAGAGTGCCGTCCACATCCATTGCAAGCAGCTTGATGCGTTTCAGACGTTCATCCATCATACGATCCCAGCCGCAACCAGGTCTTTTAGCATCAGCACACCCACGGGTTTTTCATCCACCACCACCGGCATTTCACCAATCTGTCTGGGAGGAGCTTCCATAAGGTGAAGGCCTTCAGTCGCCAGCTTGTCTGGCGAAATCGTCCTGGGGCCGACACTCATCACCTCTGCAGCCTGTTTGTTGAGTGCGGCTTCATCAGCCAGGATCGCGCGGCGCACATCTCCATCGGTGATAATCCCGGCCAGCTTTCCTTCTGCGTCCACCACAAGCGCTGCGCCGGCACCGGCTTTTGTGATTGCAAAAAGAGTGTCCCGAAGGATTGTTTCGCGCTTAACGATCGCCACCGCCTTGTCCGTGCGCATAACATCGCTCACTCTCAATAGCAGTTTTCTGCCGAGTGCGCCGCCGGGGTGGAAGAGCGCATAATCCTCTTTGGTAAAGTGCCTTGCCTCCATTACAGCCAGGGCAAGGGCGTCACCCAAAGCCAGTTGGACGGCAGTGCTGGTGGTAGGAGCCAGACCCAGCGGGCACGCTTCGCACTCCACACATGTATCAAGCACCAGGTTGGCATATGTCCCCAGGGTCGAGCCATCTCTACCGACCATCGCGATCATTTTTGCCCCTATGCGGGCTATTGCAGGCAAAATATTTACTATCTCTTCGGATTCTCCACTATTAGAGAGAGCCAGCACCACATCGTCACTTGTCACCATGCCCAAATCGCCGTGAATTCCCTCGGCTGGGTGAAGAAAAAGAGATGGAGTGCCTGTGCTCGAGAATGTTCCGGCGAGCTTGCGGCCTATAGCGCCTGACTTGCCCATACCGGTGACTACCAGCCTGCCCCGGCATTTGAGGATCATCTCAACTGCTTCGGCAAATGCTGTATCCAGCCGGTCACAGAGCTTGAGAATCGCTTCAGCTTCGCTTTTCAAAGTTGCGGACGCGCGGCTGAGGGCTCTTTGTCTGTCTTGTTCGTCAAAAACTTGCGGGTTCATACTTCCTCCGCCGCAATTATAGCAGAGACGGCAGAGGGTTACAACAATCTTTCGCGCGCATTATTCACGAGAAATGTGAATGATGCGCGTCCGGACCCGAATTATCCTCAACGAGCATAATTCGGGTTAGTCGGCCCTGGTCACGTTGAAGCGGATATTGTTCATGTTTATGGGGTCTGCGGCGTAGATATCATCCGTGGCATATACATCGAGTTTGACAGTGGTGTTTTCTGCCTTGATCTTATCGACCACAGCCATCAATCCCTCGACTTGAGTGCCCGGGTCGACTCCGGCAGTTATGCGCGGGTCGGGGTTTGATATGGGGATAATGCCAGCTCTGAGAGCAGAACGGCTGACATCTGTCTGCAGGAAAGAGATCACAGACAGCAGTATTCGACCTTCGGACTGACGCCCATCAATCTTTGAGCGGGTAATAAACTTACCTTTTGGATAAACGAGATTGTTGAGATATAGATGAAGCTCCACAGGAACTTGTTCGCCCTCGACAGTGTTTCTTGCACAGACAATTTGAACGAGCGCGTCCGCATTCTGAAGCCTGCCGCTTGCAATTGTGCTCGCAGCCATATCTATGCACTCCCGCTCGCCAATGTAGCTTTGAGCATCAAGCAGGAATATCAGTTGGATTGCTCTTTCATTGTCGCCGACCTTTGCGCCCGCTTTTTCAGCTTTTTGGCTTAAGTTTTCGAGCAGTGATAGCAAATCTCCCTTTATTCCGAGAGTCGACTGGCGCGGTGAGATTACACCTCGCCCGAGTTCATCACCTTGTCGGAATTTCAGCTCAGAGTTTCTGAGTTCCATCGTTTCCTGCTGGAAGTTTAAATAACGCTTGCCTAGTTCAACGAGGAGTTTTTTCTGCTCCGAAAGTGTGCTTCGCTGCTGGTCAATCTCGAGCTCCTGCTGTTTGAGTGTCTCTTCAGCCTCTGCCAGCTGTACCCTGGTCTGAATGAGTTGGGCGCCTATGGCTGCCAGGCGAGCCTGGACGCTTGTAAGCTCGGTCTGTTTAGCCTTGAGGTTATTTCTGGCGATTTGCAGATGCTTTTGGACTTCATTGAGCTGTTTTGCTTTCGCTGCCAGCTCACTTTGGGTGGCATTGCTCTTCTTTCGCAGGGCATCAAGCTCCTGCTTGCGCTCAATAATCTCTTTCTTAAGTCTTGAGACAACCTCAACTGCTGCATTTCTGGCTTTTTTAGCTTCAACTGCGGTTTTGCGCGCCTTATCGGCCTCTTTCTGGAGCCTGTCAGCTTCTTTTTCAAGTTGAATACTGCGCACCTGGAGAGCTTTGTTACGCACTTCAAAATTCTTACTCTCGATCGCAAGGCGCTTGTTTTGAGAAGTCACGGTCTCCCACTGAGTGAAAGCCTCTCTAAAGCTCTTATCGCCTGCAAGCAGCGTAGCCAGCACCAGTGCAGATATGACCATGCCTGTGATGGTGGTTACAACAATCGCCGTGTAACGCGGACGGAGCCGGAAAACGCTCAGGCGTTTCTTGCCCATCTTCCGGCCAAGCAGGTCACCGAAATAGGCGATGAAACCGGATACCAGCACCAAGACTATTACGAAGATGATCGAATATCGCATAAATTAAGAACTAAAACATACTGATTGGGGCATGCTTAGGTTGTTTTGATATGGATTATCACTTGAATCGCACAACCCTGCTGTGTTAATTTAGACTTCTCTATACTAAGGATATATACCTCCTGGCCTTGGCTGCGCTGTCAAGCAAACTTGACATCTGCCATAATCAGCACTGCGAAAGCCAGGATAATCATACCCGCCCCGCGGTTGATCCACTTTAGCTTATGGCTATCCAGGCTGTTGCTGATGAAGCCAACCCCAATGCTCAGTGTCAGCCACCACAGGCTTGATCCCACAAGTGTTCCAGATACTATCTCTGCTGCCGATGCTATACCATGGCCGACCGCCCCGATTCCCAATCCTGCGAATACGGCTGTGTATGAGACTATTGTCATCGGGTTTGCAAGGGTGAGGACCACCGTGGACAAATACGCTTCAATGAGCCCTTCATGCTTGTGATCCGCACTGGCAAGTTCCGGCTTGGCCAGAATCATTTTGATGCCAAGGTAGAACATAAAAGCTCCACCAAGCAGGCGTAGCCATAAGTTATTGCTGATGAGAAAATGTGATACTGCAGTCAGACCGAAGCCCGCAACAGCCGCATACATAGCATCAGCGCTGGCTGCACCCAGCCCTGAGACAAAACCCGATGCGCGACCATATGCAAGGGTTCTGCGAATGCACAATATTCCAATCGGCCCTACGGGGGCGGCAATAGAAAAGCCGATTATGACCCCCTTAGCAAGAAATCCCAAGGCAATACGACTGCCTTTCTAAAAGTTAGATGGCTGGAGATTAGGTTCGTTATCACCTTATCCTTTTACGCACCTTCTTCCAATCCTTTTTCTCAAGAAAACTGTCCGGCACATCGGCTTCCATTTCAATGAACATCTGCCATGGCAGGGTGAATGTGAGAGTATCTGGATCAACATATGGCCGAGCGGTTATATCAATTGCACCAACAACCGCTTTAGGATTGGCTTTTCCCACTTCGGCGTAAGGAAGCAGGAATATGCTGTGGCATCCAGCGCCGAAGTCGATTTTGACGTTGTCATTTGTCGCTCTGTCATAGTTTGCAAGCACAACAAGCGCAGACAACTGATCCGGATTTACCAGAAAGCTCACCAGAACCGGTGTCTCAACTTCAGTATCGATTGAATCCAGCGGCTTGAATATCACGTAGTCGAACGGAATTGTTTGCCTTGGAAGGCAGTCAACAAATGCTTTGGCAAGCCTGGGTGTCTTTTTATATCCCTCACCCTCTGGAAATCCCTCACCTCTGCCTGTTGATAGAAAATACTCGATTCCACCCGGCGGCCCTTCAAATTCCTCGCAAAAGCCCAGTCCTATACGCCCACCGCCGCATGTGGTAGTCTGATAGTCAAATACGGCAGTCTTGCCCTTAGCTGCAGCCGAGAACATCGCCATCACACATCCCCAGGTTCCCTTTTTGAACTGCATCGCATCTGCGGGCTTGGTATTTGCAAGTATCATTGCCACAGGTGAGTATTTCAGCTTAAGCTTATTTGCAAGGACGCTGTCCATATACACTCCTTGTATAAAACAAGATTACAAGCGATAGATGTCAGTATAGGCTTTACCTATCCTTGCCACCTTGTGCTTTTAGTAAAGTCTACTTTCCCAATCCTGCCCGTATTTCGTTTAGACTTTTCTCAGCACACGAAGCCATCTGGAAGAAGTTAGTCAGTTTCTCGCAGCCAAAGTCATCACAGTAAGCACAATTGGCAAGACCCCTGCTCACCACACATGCCCTGATCTCACACTCAGCACAATGTCCGCACTTGCGATTGCCATCAGTCATGCATCCGTCGCATAGGATACTTTCCATCTGTATATCTGCCCCAAACTGCTTGCTCCAATCAGCAGCAACCTTTGCGATTGCCTCATGATCATTTGCCTGAGTTGCTTTATATGCATCACACTCACTGCAACTGAGTCCACACGCGCCAATAATATTCTCCATGTCTGTCTCCTTGAGTTAATGATGCTGCATTCTATCGAACATATGTGCGCTTGTCAAGAGGCTGCCAAACGCATCATCAACGCTTCAGTCGCAATGGGAGCACTGGCATTGCCGAGTATCGCCCGTTTTGTATAAAGTATCGAGTCGACTGCATTTGCCAGTAGGCCGGCGTGCGGATAGTGTGTGCACTGGGACTTTATCTCATCCACTTTGTCCAAATTCACCAGCGCAGCACCATTGCCCTGCGATTTGACTGCCAACAGGTCTCGATACCACACCAGCAGCATATCCAGAGACTCGATCACATTTTCTCTTGCGCTCTTATCATCGTCCGAGGACCGTAGAATGCCTGCCAGTTTGAGAGCTAGCCATGGGCTGCCCGAGCAGACGTCATGTGCCAGTCGAATGATCCTGTTGCGCTTCTCAAAAAAAGACTCATTGCCGATAAGCTCGATCGCCCTTCCGGGGCAACCTTGTGAGTATACTGCCAGGAACTTGGCCTCTTCTTCGCCTGCATCAAAGTCCTCGATCAGCCTATCGCACAGTTCGTTTGCATCGACTTGGGTAAACCTTATAAGCTGACATCGCGAACGAATAGTAGGCAGGGCATTAGCCGCATTTCTAAACAGGAGTATGTTGATAAGATAATCCGGCGGCTCTTCGAGAAGTTTCAATATGCAGTTTGCCGACTCTTCATTGAGAGTATCTCCCTGCTCGATGATATTGATCTTCCACTTACCCCGCGTCGGTGCGAATTTGGCCATCTCACGCATCTCGCGCATTTGGTCTATCTTAGTGTTCTGACCCTCTGGTGACCACACTCTGATATCAGGAAAGTTGCCATGCTCGACTGCATGACAGATTGCACACTCGCCGCATGCATGTCCTTCGCGTGGGTCCAGGCAGTCCAGAGATTTGCCGAACTCGCGTGCGAGTGTTGTCTTTCCTGTGCTTCTTAATCCGAGGAAGAGATAGGCGTGAGTGGGGTTTTGCTCACGCGATGCCCTGACGAGCACTTTTTTGGCAAGCTCCTGCCCAATTATCTTGTTGAAACCTGTGCAATCAGACACGTACGAACTTCTCCACATCCACCACGAATATAATCGCCCCTCCCACTTTCACCTTCACCGGGTTCATCATAACTCCTGTTGCCCCCAGCGCATCGGGAAGAGGCTGGTTGACATATTCGTCCCTGGACGAACAGCAACCTTGAATGGTCTCAATTATATCGTCTATATTTTCTTCGTCAGTGCCGAGCAGCAGGGTCGTGTTGCCGTCGCGCAGGAACCCGCCGGTCGAGGCGACTATTGTAAACTTGTGACCCGCCTGCAAAAGTGCGTCGCTTACTCTCTGTTTGTCCCTTTCATGGATGATTGAGATCAATAGCTTCATAGACACCTCCAGTTGGGTGATGTATATCGGGTGTTAGGCATATGCAGTTGCGGACCATTTCGGCAACCTTATGCACCAGCTCCCCGATCCTGCCGCCTGCCATTACAGTATCCCGAGACAGTTTTTGTGCTGCAGCATTCAAGCCGTCAAATCCTCTGTCATCCTCTATGCCTCTAAAACAATGCTTCAGAGACCGCAGCGACTGATAAATGTAATTGCCGACCTCTTGTTCCATGCCACTGATTGCCAGTGGACACATTTTTACATGGGCTACGTCAGGCATTCCAGCGTTTTGTGCATGGTAGAGTTCAAGTGACCTATCACCACGCTCGCCTGCTTTTTGATGTAACGCTGCGTAATCCTCCCTCGAATGGAAGCTGATATCAAGTTTTTGAAAAGGCGATTCGTCCACAAACCAGTATCGGCCTGATGGCTGCCTTACCAGAGTGAACGGCCTATAATAAAGCACCAGTTTTGCCTCGTGAATCGCTGCTGCTGCAGTCCATTGAGTCGTTTCCACATCGCGGCATGCCACCCACATGTCTACATCCGACCACATATCAGTGCGCCCTTCCGCAAGTGACCCAAACAGCGCAACTGCTTCAACCGACGTTACAGCGCGAAGGGCAGAGATTATCTCATCCGCAATTTTTTGTGCAGAATGGCAAACATTTCCTTGCCTAACACTCATCGCCAGACACCCATCACCATAATAAGAGCCTGCTCAACGATTTCATCAATACTTTTCGTGGCATCGAAAACAATAAATCTGTCGCCCTCAGTATCTGCCAGTTCAAGAAAGCCGCGCCTTACGGCTTCATGGAATTCCAGCTTTTCTGATGATACTCTGTCTATCTTTTGCTGACGCGCAAGCCCTTCCGATGCGGGAAGATCGAGAAGTATCGTCAGGTCGGGCACAAGACCCGCCGCGGCGAAATCATTTAGCGCTCTGACCGTATCTTTGTCGATTCCTCTGGCGTATCCCTGGTAAGCAGTTGATGAATCGGCAAAACGGTCACAGATCACTATTGCCCCGCGCCGCAGCGCCGGAAGAATGGTCTCTTCCACATGCTGCGCCCTTGCCGCTTCAAAGAGCAGCAGTTCCGCTCGGTCGGATATTACATTCGATCTATCGAGCAAAATCTGCCTGATTTTGTTGCCCAGAGCAGAACCACCCGGTTCCTGTGTCACTATGATCTCGCGCTCATTATCTTGCAGTGCCTTTGCAAGCTCATGGGCAAGAGTGCTTTTACCTGCGCCTTCTATGCCTTCAATTGTGAGAAAAAAACCTGTCATGATGGGTGTTAGGTGTTGGGTAATGAGTTACCCTTTGAATATTCTTACTCTTCTGTAGGGTTCTGTCCCGACGCTCTCTGATGTCAGGTCATACTTCTCCACCAACTGGTGCTGAATCCTCCTGATAAAGCTCGATTGCGGTGCAAGCTCTTGAGGCTCACCTGTCTCCACCAGCCGCTGGACGGCCTCTTCAACCTCACGCAGAGCCCCTTCTTCCTCATTGGATGGTCCAAGGTGGAAGATATCACGCATCACGCCCGCAATCTGCGCATATGTGTTACTCTTAATCACATATACGGGTACACCGCGGCGTTTTGCTTCCTGCAGCAGACCTATATCTTTGCGCTCATGCGTTTTCAGGGTAACGACGGCATTGGCCTCGCCGAGTTCCTTGATGATATACGCCGGGACTTTGAGTTCTTTAATTGCCCTTTCCAAGCGGTTCCGGCTGACACCATACGGGAAGACTTTTACAATCGCGGTCATCGGGTGTGTTTCGACAACCTCATGCTCGTGTTCGAGTCTGGACCTTTGAGACTCACCCCTGCTCACCAGGTCGCTCGGCTGAACTACTTCAACTTCGCCCTCGGGATTGCGGACTCTGATCTCAGGTCTTGGAGGCGCACCGCGCAGCATCTTGTCAACAATATCAGCCACATCGTGATGGATCGCCAGTTTGTCCATCTCCATGATCTCGATCAAGACGTCGAATGTGGGCGGAGCCTTGCGTTCAAGGACGGTCTTTTGAGTCCCGCGGCGTTTTGCTTCTTCATCGGACAGAGTAACGGTCTGGATCCCGCCCACCAAATCCGAGAGTGTCGGGTTCATCAGCAGGTTGTCAAGGGAGTTACCATGAGCCGTCGCAACCAGCATTACCCCCCGTTCGGCAATGGTTCGGGCGGCGAAAGCCTCCTGCTCAGTGCCTATCTCATCGATCACGATCACTTCCGGCATGTGGTTTTCAACTGCCTCGATCATCACGGCATGCTGCTGGTCGGGTGTCGCAACCTGCATTCGACGAGCATGACCGATGGCGGGGTGTGGGATATCTCCATCCCCTGCTATCTCATTGGATGTATCGACTATCACCACGCGCTTCTTAAACTCGTCCGACAGTATTCTGGCCACTTCTCTGAGCTTGGTTGTCTTGCCGACCCCGGGCCGCCCGAGCATCAGTATACTGCGTCCGCCTTCGACCACGTCGCGGATAATATCAATGGTGCCGTAGACTGCACGCCCAATGCGGCATGTCAGACCGACTATATGCCCCTGCCTGTTACGTATTGCCGATATTCGATGGAGAGTTCGTTCAATACCGGCACGGTTGTCCTTGCCGAACTGGCCGACTCGCTCGACGACGTAGGCTATATCCTCAGCTTTAACAGCGATATCGGATAGCTGCATCACTCTTAATGGAAACCGTGCTTCGGGTTCTCGTCCCAGGTCCATGACTATTTCAAGCAGGTCCTCCACATCTTCCTGTTCTTCCAGTCTCTGTCGAACCGGGGGCGGCAGGACATCCAGGAGTTGCTCCAGGTTGTCTGTAACCCTGAGCTGCTTTATTCCCAAGGTGTTTTTTTCAATAATCGCCATATTTTACAGGCTCCACTTTTGCAAATTTGGGTCATGCCGATTCAGCGGGAGCCATGCTCGCTCGGCACTCTAATTTTTCCTTCCCCACCTGCAGCCGAATTCCTGCAGGGTTGGATGTTGGAACCTGTGTCCATCACTCGATTACAATTCGCCTTCCAGCTCATAGAGTATTGCCGCGCACCCCGCAATCGCCGCCGTTTCAGTCCGCAGGACTCGTCTACCCAGGCTCACGCATACCGCCCCAGCAGACTTTGCGGATGCCACTTCACTTTCGATAAGCCCGCCTTCAGGGCCCACAATGAGCATGACAGACTCAGCCCCTGCATTTTTCCGCAACGCGCTCTTGATTCCGACACTTTGCTCTTCTTCCCATGCGATCAGCGCGAGGTCATATTTCTTTATCTCATCCGGCAACTCGGCAAAATCGACTATACCCGTCAGCTCGGGAATTCGAGCGCCACCGCACTGTTCCACTGCTTCAGATGCAATTTTGCGCCATCTGGCGAGCCTATCAGCGGTTTTGGATTCATCGAGCCTGGTCACGACCCTCTCCGAGTTCACTATTATATATCTTGATATTCCCAACTCGGCGCACTTCTGAACAATAAAGTCCAGCCTGTCGCCCTTAGGCAGGCAGATTGCTAGGGTGAGGCGCAGTCTCGGTTCGCGGTCGCAGGAGTTGGTTGTGATTATTCTTGTGGATACCTGCTCTTTCGTAATAGAGGATATCAGGGCGCTGTGTTCATTTCCCAGCCCATCGAGCAGACAGATCATATCGCCCTCTCTCAGGCGCAGGACTTTTGTGATCTGCCTTGCCGTCTCGCCTGTAATTACGGCGTCGGAGCCATTTATCTGATTGGGGTCTATTAAGAATCTGCGGTGATTAGCCATATATGTAGAGTAAAAAAGTCAAAAGGTTGTAAACTGAACTAATCCGGCTGCTTGAAGACCAGAGCCACCCAGTCGCCGCCCTGCCGCACTTCGTGCAGCTTCAGTCCAAGACTGGTCAGAGTGTCGATCACTTCCTGTGAGCGCTCGACTACGATTCCCGAAGCGATTAATATTCCACCGGGCCTAACCTTTGACGCGAGCCCTTCGGCCATGTCGATAATGACCTTCGCGATAATATTTGCCAGCACTATGTCGGCCTGGCCCTCAAATGCCGATGGCGAGTCTGCGCGTTCTATTTTAATCGTGTTGCCCAGATTCACTCGCTTTACATTATCTACTGCTGCTTCCACTGCCACCGGGTCGATCTCCAGCCCAACAACCCTCGCGGCACCGAGCCTTGCCGCAGCCATCGCAAGGATAGCCGAGCCTGTCCCCATGTCCAGAACGGTTTCGCCGCCTTTTACATAATCCTGCAGAGCTTCCAGGCAGAGTTTTGTGGTCGGATGACTGCCCGTTCCAAAGGCCATGCCCGGGTCAAGGTCGATCACAATATCGTCCGGCTGCGGATCATACTCTTCCCAAGTCGGTCTGATTACGACTCGGCCTATCTTTAGGGGCTTGAAAAACTTCTTCCACGCCGATGCCCACTCTTCGTCCTTAACTCGTTTGATAGTTATTTCATCACTTGCAAGGCTCAGCCCAAGGTCCGGCAGAGTCTTTACCCGCTCACTGATATTCTGCAGTCTGCCTTCAAGCCTGTCGTCAACCGGCAAATATCCGATGATGTCATTGGCTGTCTGTTTGTCGGATTTCACGAGACTGCTTGTGGCTGTTCCGCCGCAGCCTTCCTCGATAAGAATATTGCTGACAGCCTCTGCCGATTCACCAGTGGCGTTTACGGTAATCTCGACCCATCTCATAGTCCGTGTATGGCATCCTTCACTCGTTCAAAGAAATTTTTGCCCTGCGCTTCTTTAATGTCTTCTCCACGCAGTTCGGCGAACTGTTTTAGCAGTTCTTTTTCCTGGTCCGTAAGTCTTGTCGGAGTTTCCACACGCAGGACCACATTCTGGTCACCAGCCCGGCCACCGGTCGGGTCAGGCATGCCTTTACCTCTTAACGAGTAGACTTCACCGGACTGCGTCCCCGGCGATACATCCAATTCGGATGTGCCGTCTATAGTCCGCACATCGATCTGACCACCAAGGGCTGCCGTTGCAAACCCAATCGTAACTTCGCTCCAAAGGTCGCTGCCTCTGCGCTCGAAGTAGTCGTGTTTTTTTACATGAGTGATTATATACAGATCACCACTGGGTCCGCTTCTGCGTCCGGCATCGCCCTCACCTGAGAGGCGTATTCTCATACCACTGTCGACCCCGACAGGGATATCCACGTTCTTTTCGATTGTCTTGCGCTTTCTGCCCTGACCGGAACACTCTTTGCATGGCGAGCCTACAGTTTTTCCTTCACCATGACACTTGGGGCATGTTCCAATCCTGATCTGGGTGCCGAATATGCTCTGCTGCTGCTGCCTGACCTGACCGCTTCCGTGACATAGAGTGCATGTCTCAAGTTTGGTGCCCGGTTCTGCACCGGTGCCGCTGCATACTTGGCAAGTTTCCATCCGAGTATAGCGGATGCTGCGGCTGACTCCGTGTGCAGCCTCTTCGAGAGTCATTTCAAGGTCATAACGAAGATCATCTCCGCGTTCGGCTCCGGTTCGTCCGCGCGTCGCGCCGGCACTTGGGCCACCGCCGAAAAACATATCGAATATATCTTCAAAACCCCCGAAGCCTTCAAATCCACCGAATCCCTGACCTTGTGCTGCACCTTCGAGCCCCTGCTGGCCATATCGGTCATATATTTCACGCTTCTCCGGGTCTGAGAGCACTTGATATGCTTCGTTTATCTCTTTGAACCTTGCTTCTGCATCGGCGGCAGAGTTCACGTCCGGGTGATGCTGTCGCGCCAATCGCCTGTATGCTTTTTTTATTGTGTTCAGGTCGGCATCTCGCGCCACACCCAACGTTTCATAGTAGTCTTTTTTATTAACCATATCAAAATCCAACGACCGAGGAACGCATTGTCATCCTCGGCCGTTACGGTCCCCAAACAAAATATAAAATCAAAAATCCCAAATACTAAATGTGATTAGTCCTCCGAGTTTTCTTCCTCGTCGGCAATAATATCTTCGCCAATAGCATCAATATCTATATCTGGTTCTATGTCAGCCTTGGATTTTCGTTTGCGTTTGGGCTTTTCATCCAGTGCCAATTCGTCGTCCAAATCCTGCTCAACCACATCTTCGGTTTCACCTTCATCTTCGTCCAGCCCGAGATCAAGCGGCTCTTCCTCTTCTTCATCTTCGAGCTCATCAAGCTCGTCGTCCTCTGAGATATCCTCATCGAGTGTCAGAGTGGTTTCTTCCTCAACCGTCTCAAGTTCGAGCTCTTCCTCTTCTCCCTCAGGTCTTTCAGGGATCGCCAGCAACTGGGCAACTTCGGGTTCCTCGGCAACTGTCGTAATGACGTCTGTGTCTGGCACCTCGCATGTGATCTTGCCTGCAGCTATCTCCTCCAGAGCAATTGTCAGCGGATTTTTAGAGTCCGTGTTTATTAGAGGCTGCACGCCGCTCTTGATCTGCTTTGCTCGTTTTGCAGCAAGCACGACTAACGCATACTTGCTGCCCATGTTTTCAAGTTTATCTGCGGATGGATATATCATCTGTGGTTGTATCACCTCGTGAATTGTGACCCAAGCCGATTATACGGCTTGTCAGAGTCCGGTACACACAAATACCCAGAAATCACAAAATAGCGATTTCCCTACTCGTAAGATATTATACAATTTTTCCTGCATCTCGGCAAGAACAGAATGTAATTTGGCTATCTCGTCGGAACAACCTTGTCCCGAACAGAATTGTCAAGCCTAATTGCGCTGAGCTGTCAGCGCACTTTGAAGGGCATTACAGCTTTCATTTCGTATTTGGTGCCGGTTGAGCCAATCGTCACACCAAACGCACCGATTTTTTTGCTAACAGATTTAACAATTTTACGGTCACTGGCCGGGACATTTTGTGCAATGAAACCCATTGTCGAACCGGAGTCGCAGTATATTAGAGCGGTTGCTTTCTTCGGCAATAGTTTTGCCACGCTCTGGAATGACTTGCTTCTCACAATAGACGGAGACTTGCCTGCGGAAGTCATTATAGCGCTCTTTAGTCCCTCAGCCGTGTTGGACCCACTCAAATTCAGCAATAGACAATTGCCGGATATTGCATCGCAAAACACCCCACTCTGACCAAGTGGGACTATGGCTGCATCAACTCCTCCCACCTTGGCGGGCTTGATCTGAACAAAGCCAAAACCCGAGAGTGCAGTATGTATCTTTGTTAGCGAATTCCGCATGACATCGGGCTTATCCATTTTGAAAACTAACGTCATATTGCCGCAAATAGTATTCATCTTGAGAGGTCCCGTCGGGTCATAATATCCGCCGACTGCCGTTATCCTATCAAACAGGTCTGCATACGGATCGATTCCGATAAACTGCTGAATTTGGTTGGACATCATATTCATTTGTCCAGCTATCTGTGGGTTAGAGTCCATCTGGACTCTAAAGTCTTGCCAGGCATTATCGAATCCCGTAGTCGCAGCAACTACCGCTGCTCCCTTCGGAGCAAATGACGCTAGTTCTTCGATCGAGACACTATCGGACTGAATGGGCTTCTTCGTGATGCCCTTGAGGTGAAAACTTATTCCGTCCGCAGTTGCGTCGAAATTACCCACTGCGGCAACGTTGTTTTCAATCAGGTCCTTTATCATGTTATCCGCACCGGGGGCAAATTGTCCTGAGGCGATTTTGAAAGCCGGACCGATCAGCTTATAGTAGCTTTTGCCATTATAATAGACCGATGCAAACGTCGACCCGCCCTTCTTGCGCATGGTTTTGAAATATTCGTTGTCGGCAAGGTTCGACCGGCCTTTGGCGGTGTCCACAACAACCTTAAATGCCTCATCACTGTTGGCATAAACAATACCACTCTTTACCGCACCGACATAGCTGGCGATCCCAGTCGAATACGGATTTCGCGAACCCTCTGATGGGACATAGTAGTAATAAAAACCGTCATACTCCAATCTGTCGAATTTTACTTTCTTCTTATTTAGCTGATCGCCCAGCTTTGTCATAATCGCGTTTGAATCGTTTTCACCCCTGGTTCCAACAACGGCAATTATCTGCGGCAGCTTTCCTGTCATTGCAGGCAGCACTGCCGCAGCGCCCACGCCGCTCAAATGGCCAATAACATCACTCTTTATATCAATCCTAAGCTGCTTATTGACTTCTTCAAAGAACCTGTGTGTCGGGTCCTTTACACCTGCGTCC
Source organism: bacterium (assembly GCA_021371935.1). Lineage (NCBI taxonomy): Bacteria > bacterium. The sequence continues at coordinate 438,155 of JAJFVF010000002.1, read as the reverse complement.
TTAAATATCGTTAGGATTGTCTTGAGTGCAGCTTCTTTTTCGGCTGTTTGTGTAAGGTCGACCGTCACGGCTGCAACTGCATTTGCAGGCACATATGTGGCGGGATCAACCGGGGACCTAAAGTATACAGCGATCATATAATAAGCCGCAAGACAAGATGCCGCAATCAGCAGCAGCACTACAACAAGAGGAATAGTCTTATTTCGACTTCTCGGACTCATAGTATTCAATTGCTCTTCCATTTGGTGGCCTCCAGCGACAAGATATTTTGTCGTTTTCTCTTTCAGACGCACTACAAGCCTGTATTCCACATTCATCCAATCAAATCAGACGAATTTGGTTTAGCAAGACCGCACAGAGCGGTAAATACCAACTCAGCAATATAATACCTGAAAATCAATTAGGGGGAAAGCTATGATGACAAATGTATTGGTTGTGTTCTACTCTCGCTACGGGAACACCAGGGCGCTGGCAGAAGCGATTGCCGAAGGTGCCAGAGGGGTAAGTGATGTGGATGTGCGCATCAGGAGAGCGGCAGACCTTGCTCCAGAAGAGGTAATTGCCAAGGATCCTCGCTGGGCTGCAGCCCGCAAAGAAATGATGAACACATATCAAGAACCAACCAACGACGACATGGAATGGGCGGATGCCATCTTTTTGGGGACTCCTACGCGCTATGGAAACCCAACGGCGGAGATGAAACTTGTAATCGATAAGACCGGACCGCTGTGGATGAAAGGCGCACTCATCGACAAAGTTGCATCGGTGTTTGTGAGCACAAGCACAGCTCATGGCGGCAATGAGTCGACACTACTTGCAATGCTCAATCCACTTATGCACCTTGGCATGATTATAGTGCCGCCGGGATATGCCGATCCGATTATGTTCTCGGCGGGCACACCATATGGTGTAAGCTCTGTAAGCGGACCTGAATCAGACCAGCTTCCAACACAGAACGATCTTGCAGCCGCACGTTTTTTGGGCAAGAGAACCACCATGCTCGCGTATATGATCAAACTCGGCAGAAAAACAATTTCAGACGATTAATATGCATTGTCTTCTCGCAGGAAGATAACGACGATTAATAGAATACTCCAGTTGAGGGGAGTGTAAATTTATGCCCGAATTAATTGTCAGAAATCCCACGCCTGCGGAAGTCGAAAAGGCAGCTGATATTGCCTATGTAGTCTTTGGCCAGGACCAAGATAAGTGGCAGAGTTCGTTTCATACGATTGCTGAGATGTTTGGCGAGAGGTTTATTCTGGTCTGCGAGGTCGATGGGGAACTTGTCTCCACATTGATCTGCACCCCAGGCCCGGTATATGTTGGTGATGCTGAAGTCAGCCACTCTGCCGTAGGTGCAGTGTGTACGCTCTCGCAGCACAGACGTCATGGATGTGCGCAGGCCTTACTTACCCAATGCGTAAAGCTCTTGCGTGAAGAAGGTATTTCTACTTCATCATTATGGCCTGCTTCATATGAGTATTATCGTAAATTTGGTTGGGAAGTGGGTTGTGAGGTAAGGACTTACACTGCTGATGCAAGCGCTCTTACTACTATCGGAGACCCTAGTAAAGCCCGCTATGCCTCACTTGACGACTTGCCCGAGATCAAGAAGATTTACGATAGTTGCGCCAGAGACTATAACTGTTCTACGCTTAGGTCTGATGATTGGTGGGACAGGATTGTACATATCAAAGAAAGTTTAGCATCTGTTGTCGAAACAGGCAGAAGGGTCATAGTCAGCATTGCTGACGACGGACAGCTTTCAGGATATGCGATATATGCAGTGCGCACAGAAGAAGAAAGAAAGCTGTTCTTTATAAGCGAGATTATGTGCCCAGATAATGAGCACAGACGGAATATTCTTGCAATGCTCGCATCCATTGAGCCCGACGCGAGGATCAGATTTAGTACCCCGGTTGATGACTTGTTCTTCCATGGGATTCCGAACCCGCGACTGATCAATGCGATGGTCAGGCCGTCCTTTGAGTTCAGGATAGCTGACCCCTTAAAAGCCATGGCTTCACTGAAACCGATGGAACACATATCCTGCAGCTTTACACTTTCGATAGACGATCCTGTCTTTGCGCATGGATTTGAATTTGATGTCAGGGCTAAAGACGGAAAAGTTGAAATCGATAAGCCACTGTCAAACAACAAGCTGCGAATGGATGTCCAAACACTCGCAAAACTATACACTGGCTATCTGGACCCAATGTATGCCTGGCAACTCGGCAAGATCAAGACAGATGGGGACGCGATGCGGGCCCTTGTGGATGCTTCAGGCGTATTTTCTCCACTCACTCCATTTCGCTCGTGGGTTGAACCGGGATAGTAAGAAATACTGCAGGTGCCCATCGTGTGCCTGTCTATAACCAAGAGGATTGTTAATGAACCTGGAGAGTTTTCATACCAGCAGATATCAGCTCGACTTGGAATATGATAATCGGCTGCAGAAAATAGTACTTAAGGACGCTTACACAGGCGTCCTTTTTGCGGACAGCGAATATAGATACTCAGCAATAGTCGAGTATGACGATAAGATCGTATATCTTGATGGGCTGTTCACACCCGTCATCAACGAAGAGATCACAAGCTCAGGCAAAGTCGTGACCATCACAGGCGTTTTAGGTGCGGCCGACGGCGGACAATTGGTAAGAGTGGCACATAAATTATTTCTGCCCGAAGGCGACGAGTACCTGGAAGAACAGATTACTATTCGTAACTTGGGAAAAAACGACCTTGTACTTCGCGGCTATCGGTTCGGATTTCGCAAGAAGCTTGAAAAACCCAGCCGTTATGGCGGTCCTGGAATAGACATTGAAGATTACAGGCTTGTTGCTCTCCCATTCAGGCTCCAAACTGACGGCAAAAAGCATGACTATCAGCTCGATGATCTCTATAAAGCCCGGTATGAGTGCTCAGAGAACCACCATCCACAGCGTTTGGCGCAGGAAGTAGTTGACAAGAGTAGAGCCAGATCTGAAGGATGGGCATGGACAGATGGCGAAAATGGACTGCTGATCATTAAGTATAATCCCGATTCCATAGAGTATTCTATGCTCGACACAGAGCTTCGTGAAGGCGCGAGGTACCTTACATTTGGCGGAGCGTCGGCGTCACTCTATGACGAGCCGACCGAGGCGCATAGTCTGAAGTCGGGCGCGGCTTTCATCTTTGGAAAGACTCGCTATCATTTTTATGAAGGATTGTGGAGACAGGGAAGCTATATGTTCCGCGAATTTATGAACTCGCGGGGACACGGTTTACCGGAAAATTATGATCCGCCTGTCCACTGGAACGAGCTTTATAACATCGGCTGGCACCACAACAATCGACAGGCTCTGGCACAGCATTGTTCAATTGAGGCGCTGGAGCGAGAGGCAGGCATGGCTCGCGATGTCGGCTGTGAGGCATTATACCTCGACCCAGGCTGGGAGGTCTGCGAAGGTGAGACCATTTGGGATACTGAGCGTCTGGGTGATACTGCAGAATTCGTAAAAACCATAGAAAACAAATATGGCCTCAAGACGGCATTTCGCACGATCGGCCGCAGCTATTGTAATAGCTATCCTGATATGTACGCTCATCGCGCGGACGGCAACATAGGCTACTACTGCAAGCCAGACGATTACAAGCCCTTTTATGAACCGTGTGTATGCTACACTCGGTATCAGGAGGAGAAACTCCAGAGAATTCGCAAGCTCGCAGATGCAGGAATGAGCTTTGTAATGTTTGATGAGTTCGACTGGCGAGGAGCATGCTATGACCCGAATCATGGCCACCCGGTACCCACCACCCCAAATATGCATGCGCGGGCGGTTGTAGAGCTTTCTCGCAAGCTCCATGAGAGCCATCCAAATATACTGACAGAAGTGCATGATCCGGTGTGGCCATGGGGTGTACGTTACTTGCCGATGTACTATCTGCATGGCGGTGGAGTCTTCAATGAAGCGTGGGCATTCGAGTTTATGTGGGACCCATTCGAGGACCTGCTCTCGGGTAAGGCATTGAGTCTCTTCTACTACAACTTGTGCTATGAAATTCCGCTATACCTGCATATCAACATGGATAAGGACAATGACAACTGCCTCGCGTTCTGGTGGTATGCAAGTACGATACGGCATCTGGGCATAGGCGGCGGCAAGGATAATCCGGCACGATTTGAAGCATATAAACAGGCAATGATGCAGTATAAGGAACTTAAGGACCTATATTGTCGAGGCAGGTTCTTTGGGATAGATGAACTCACTCATATACATCTGCTTGCTGAGTCCGGCAGATGTGTGGTGAACTCATTCAATCTCACTGACACACACGTCTCACGTAAAGTAGCGTTGAGGTTAAGTGACTTGGGACTCTATGAAGACGTGGCTGTGGACGGATCAGCCTACGAACTTGTCGGGGACAAACTAATCCTCGATCTTCAAATACCACCGTTCAGCCCTATAATAGTTAAGGTCTTCTTTAAACTGGTGAGCTGAAGCACATGCGATCCCTTTGCCCGCATTATTCACGAGAAACGTGAATAATGCTCTCGGAGACCCGTATTATGCGCTTTACGCATAATACGGGTTAGGATAGAATGGCCCGAAGGGATCGCGCCTTACCAACCATCAATTACTATTTCCTGTTACCTATTACCTATTTCTCAGAAATTGCTGCTCGGCTGAAGCCAATATGACGCATTCCACCCATATGGCCAGCCGACTGGTATCTGGCCTGCACTGCAGAACGCTCCGCATCTTGCCCATGGGTCGACCCGGACTATGGTAGGGGCTGTATATGGACAAGTGTTACATGCAGGCGCTCTCACTTCGCACAATGGTGTTCTATCCCATGCAGGAGCCTGACAAGTCGGGCAAACTGTGCTCAAGTCCGGCTGACCGTAGCATGCTCTACACTCAGCGCCCATAGCCGACATTGAACCCGCAGTAATGGCAATAATAGCCGCGAAGGCAAATACATATGCTATTTTCATTGAAGCACTTCCTAAAAGAGATTAACCAGTTCTCATGTGAAGTTTACCCACCTGATTCGGCGAAAACCCGACAATCTGTTATAATAGATCAAATAGGTATTAGGTGTTGGGTTTAGGATGCCGGAGATTGGAGAGTAACTCCGGTTTCTTTTACCTAACCCGCATTATTCACGAGGAACATGAATAATGCTCTCGGAGACCCGTATTATGCGTTTACCGCATATACGGACTAAGTGGGAGGTGTTGCAGGATATGACGCCTGGACCATGGTTTGGACTAAAGGACAAGGCTGCACGTAAAACTGCTCGAAAGAGCGTGGATGCGCTGCCCGATGGACTGTGGACAAAATGCCCGAAGTGCAGCGAAATACTGTTCAATAAGGAACTGGAAAAAAATCTGCGCGTCTGCAGCAAGTGTGGATATCACTACAAACTCGGAGCCCTGGAACGCATCGAGATTACGATAGATGATGGGACGTTTGTCGAGATGGATGCAGGCCTTACGGCTGTCAATCCACTGGATTTCCCCGAGTATGAGACCAAGATCGCCAAAGGCAGAATGATGTCCGGCCTCAGCGAGGCTATAGTGACAGGAACCGGCGAGATAAACAGAATCGAAGTGGCGCTCGGTGTGGCGGACTGCAGGTTTATGTGCGGAAGCATGGGCAGTGTTGTCGGTGAAAAGGTAGTGCGGGTTATTGAGCATGCCATAGAGAATAAGCTGCCTGTGATCCAGTTTACCACATCAGGCGGCGCAAGGATGCAGGAAGGTATTCTTTCACTAATGCAGATGGCCAAAACTGCTGCGGCATGCGCACGACTGAGCAAGGCCGGCCTGCCGTACATAGTCGTCTTCACAGACCCGACTACTGCAGGTGTGCATGCCAGTTATGCATCAATAGGCGACTTTATATTCGCCGAGCCTGGAGCATTGGTAGGTTTCGCAGGTGCCAGAGTTGCCCAGCAGGCCGGTGTCATCCATCGACCGGACAACTTCCAGACATCAGAGTTCCAGCTCGAACACGGCATGATCGACAGGATTGTGTCGCGCAGAGAACTCAAGTCCACACTCATAAAGGTGCTGCAGTTCTGCGGCTGTAAGGAGAAGGAAGATGCCGCCTAGCGAATGGAATGTGCTTGATTTTGAAAAACCTATTGCAGAACTCGACAACCAGATCACTGAGATTAAAAGGCTCACCATGGAACGCGGTGAAGACCGCTCTGACGATATCGCAACTCTTGAAAAAGACCGTGACAGACTCTTGGCTGAGATATTTGCAAACTTAAGTACGTGGGATAGAGTATTGCTGGCGCGTCACCCGAAGCGGCCATATACGCTCGACTACGTCAGGGTGATGTTCGATGATTATACAGAGCTTTCGGGCGACAGACTCTTTGCGGACGACCATGCAATGGTGGGGGGTATCGCCACGCTCGACGGCAGGCAGATCATGTTTGTCGGCCAACAGAAAGGTCGCGATCTTAAGGACCGTCAGTATCGCAACTTCGGCAGCGCCAAGCCCGAGGGATATAGAAAAGCACTCAGGCTGATGAAGATGGCAGAAAAATTCAAAAGGCCGGTTATCTGCCTTGTGGATACACCCGCCGCAGACTGCAGTGTCGGCTCGGAAGAGCGGGGTATAAGCGAGGCGATTGCCCGCAATCTGATGGAGATGTCGACTCTGGAGACGCCAGTAATTTCTGTTGTCATAGGTGAAGGCGGCAGTGGAGGCGCATTGGGTATTGCAGTTGCCGACCGTGTTTTGATGCTCGAACATGCAGTCTACTCTGTAATACCACCTGAAAGCTGCGCGGCTATCCTCTGGCGTGACCCGACAAAGCATAGAGAAATGGCTGAAGCCCTGAAGGTAACCAGCCGCGATGCTTTGAGACTTGGTGTAATAGACGAGATAATCGCTGAGCCGCCGGGTGGCGCTCACAGGAATGTGGATATTGCCGCACGGAATATAAAGACTGCGCTTATCAAGCATCTGGACCAGCTCGAAAAAGTAAAAACACCAAAGCTTTTGGATGAGCGTTACAAGAAATTCAAAAGCATGGGTTCCTTTAAGGAACCATCCGAACAATAAATCAAGATGAGGCCGTCTTGCGACGGCCTCACTTTTATTTGATGCACTGTATGCATGCTTTAGCAATCTCAATCGAAACAGCTTCTCGGAAGAATTTGTCTTTCAGATGTGCGGAATCGCTGACATTCGTCAGGAAGCCGATCTCGAGGAGCACGGCGGGCATGTGCTTATATGTATCTCTGAGCACTCTAAGTTTGGTATGCTGACTCTGCGAGTCCCACTTCACACCACGATTGGCCATTCCTTTTCCAACCACGCAGGTGACCAGGTCCATTGCTATTTCAGCACTGCGTGTATCTGCTTCGGCTACAAAGGCCTCAACTCCCTGCGCGCTGGATGGACCGGCATTGCAGTGGATCGAAAGAAAGAGGTCACACTTGCCTGCGACCGCCATCTTTCCGCGTGCCGACAGAGCCGTCATTGTATCATCCGAACGGGTATAGAGTGTGTGATATCCAGCAAGCCTTATGTGGTGGCCGATCCTTTTGACAAAATCAAGCACTATCTCGTCCTCAATCAGGCCATTTGCAGCCGCACCGGTGTGTGATGACTTCCCACGGCAGCCATGCCCTGCATCGAGTGCTATTTTTATTACAGAACTTTTTCCCAAAATTAACCTCCGCCTGTATATTTTTCAGGCTCTGCCTCAAAGGCATCACGGCATTCTTTTGAGCAGAGGCGATATGTTTCGCCATTGTGAAAGAGGGTATAGCCCTCGATTGGTTTGGCACCGCTGAGCATATATAGTACCTTGCCATCGCCAGAGAGTTCGACTTTACAAACCGGGCACTTGACCATCATCGAGTTCCTCCTATTTGGCAAGTTTCCTGATGCGTGCGGTGATGTAATCAACAACAGCCGCAGCAGTCTTGCTGCTCACGGCCACACCATATTTTGCGCTGATAGTCATAATCGCGTTGATTGCCGTTTCGCGGCGCTCGGCAGCAGTATCGACTGCATCATATAGCTCACGTATAGAGTTTGCATCGAGTTTTTCGAGTACCTCTGCTACTGCCGTGGGAATATAAGTCCCGAGCGGTGATTTAAGCAGATAAGCAACGACCAAGGGCACAAGATAGCCCAGTGAACTGATAATGATGTGGAGTATCTGTGAGTCCATATTGTCCTCCTGTAACAAGAAAGCCCGCCTTTCGATAAAGGCGGGCATCACAAATTAAAACCGGGTGACCAAGTATAAGATTAGAGCGCCGTAGACAGTTACTGATATGCTCCAGAGCAGGTTCAGACTGATTGCCGAGGCACGGCTCTTCCAGAGTTTTTCTATCTGCTGTTCGGCGCATTCGACACGGGCATGTTCCGCGGCACAGTGCGCTGTTTCACCTCGTGCGATCTGGGAGATTTCGTCTTTTATGTGAGCGATGTCATTTGTCGCTATCATAAGCAGTTCATGGTCTGACATCTGTGATAGTTGTTTGAGTCTCTCGTTTGCAGTCATATGATCACTCACCCCAATGCACAAGAATCGCCAGCTTTACCACGCAAACATCTCCGATACGATGCTGGGAAATTCGTGCGACCGTATAGGAGCGTCCATCGCGAGTGAGTGTGTCATCAACGTTGATATCTGCATCTCCCTGAGTTATCAGAAGCAGTCCCGGATGTCCGACGCCCAATACCTCAATGTCGTCGAGATATGTGTTCATAGTGGATGAGCTGAGCATGCGGAAGATGCCCTGGTATGTCCCTCCGGTAACGGTAAATGACTCACCGTATTTGGCCAGTTTCTTCTTTACACGGTCCAGAAAAGACATCTACCACACCTCCTCGTCATTTGAAAAGCAGGTGTCGGTATCGATGGTCGTGGAGTCGAAAGTGCTCTCAGACATCATCGGCAGCATGCTTTTCAGATAAGGAGCCAGTCGCGAAGCTCCCTGCTCTATCAGGTCTACCCCACGCAGAGACGGTGAGCCTATCGTCACACCTCCCGCTGAAAAATCTTCAGACGCGCCCGCTTCCCTGCCAAGCTGCTCGATAAATTCACCTGTAATGATTTCGAGCATTCCCAGCTTAAGAGTGGCCTGAAGGTTGGCGTTAGTATCGTTAAGATAGACATCTGCTATGGAATACTGCAGCGCAGACTGCATCTCCGTGATAAGTGAGGTGATGGAAGTATCGTAGGTGCTCGAGTCGATCATGGCCTTGCGCTTGACATCTGCAGCAGTTATTGTAATAGCCATGGGTGGCCCTCCTTTGGTTGCTGAGAGCGGAGAGTGGAGAGCGCTGTGTCATACCAGTCACCGCTCGGTCTATTGCAGGCTGATTTGTTTTACAATATCCCAGATGCATGCCATGCGTCGAAGAACCGCTTATATCCTTTGGTTGTGCCATCACCGTTGTCATCGGCTTCACATAGCTCGGCGTAGCTGCCATCTGTTGACCCGAATAATGTTTCAAAATCGGTAATATCCACGCGCTGGTATTGGTCAAGCACAATAGTGTTTCCAGATATCAGACCGGCATTTGCAAGATTAGAAATCAACTGTTCCATTCAAATCCTCCTGTCTATCCAAAGAACGCAATTTTGAGCCAATAGTCACCTGCGGATGAGCCTGTGTTCTTTATCCTTAGTTGAATTGACTCGCTGCATAATATTGGACTGGTGGTAAGCATGTCGCGCCAGTAACCGCTGGCAACGGAGAACACATTGCTGATTGTCCCTTCAACCTCAGACACATTTCCCTCGTCGTCTATGCGTGACAAATACAACGTGCCTGTGGAGTTGGATTTATAGAAATACAGAGCATATCTAGTCCATGCCAAATCTGTAATGACGACCGGCGTGGTATATGCACCAGCTGCGATCGTATAGCCGTTTCCACCTTCATTGCCATCCACCAGCGATCTCATGCCCGCATACCTGGAAGTGACCTCAACTCGTAGTCGGCCATCTCCGGTGGTGGTAACATCCTGCACGAGATTCGTGTCTTCATTCAAAGCCGTTATCATTCTCATATCACCTCCAAAAATGCCTCCAGGCTTTTTGCCCGGAGGCACAATATCTCACCAAATACTCAATCTCAAATACTCAATACTAGATCAAGAGACTTGACTTCCATAGGCCATCTGCCAGAGTCCATAACCTGCATTGTAGCGGGCACGAACACCATAGATATACTGGTCGCGCATAAAGCCGCTCTCTGAGTCGGCTTCAAGCGCCGCGAACTCTATGGGCATTCTTGACTGCAGGATCACAGGTTTTACAATTCCCTTGGTAGAGAGGACAAACCAGTCATTTGTGTCCGTCAAATATGGCGACACCAGCAGGTCGAGTTTGCCCTTAAGTACGTTTGATGCCTGCTTGGTGTTGTCGGTCGGCCAGTAGGTCGATTCCAGCAGTTCCATAGCTGTCCACTGCAGATCCGGCGGCACTACGAGCAGGTCAGGTACTATACCGAGGAACTTGCCGCGGTCGTCTTTGTATTTCATCATTGCCGTGATCGCTGCCTGAAGCGCGGATGCGTCAAGGGCAGTAGTGCCCTTGTTTGACTGCGTGCCGCTCTCACCTTCGGAGTGATCCGTATCGAAGAAATACTGACCGTCATAGCAAGTGGTCGCGAAACCGTTCTTCAGAAGGGTGAAGACCAGCTCGTCGACATGGCGCTTGGCCTCGCGGGCAAGTGACTGCACACGCAGCCTGATCTGACCGAATTTGTCGTCCTCGATAGCCTCACGCTCGACGGCTATTGAAGACTCCCAGGTCTTATTCTTGATTGAATAGCTGTGCTCCAGCAAGCCCAAGGGCATCCTCTCATCCTTGAACTCGCGCATATTCGGCACTGCTCCCAGCCAGGGGTAAGCCTCCTCGTCGGATTCAGACGGAACTATGGTCGCGATGCGCTCATAGTTGCCGATCGTTGCATCCATCGCTTCAAAGAATACTGTTTTCAGCCCGTCCTCGAGCAGGTTGGGCATATCTGATTTTGTAAGCGGCATTTTTAGCTCCTTTCAAATATAAGTTACAGTTGCAGTTTACTATTGAGTGTTGAATGCCGGAATGGCGTGGCATTTACAAGGAACACAAAACTTAAACTCATAACACAAAACAGTGCTTAGCTTGCGTAACGGTCGATCCTGATCCTGACGCTGGTCGTGGAGATTGACTCGACTGCGACACCGGCAACAATATTGTTGCTTGTTGCAGCATCAGTGACTGTCTGGTTGTCGGCGATTTTGAATGTGACGCCGACATCTGTCTGAGCGCCATTGGCTCCGCCGTCGACAAATACGAATGTGCCTACAGTCTCGACTCTGATATTGAGCGCTCCTGCAGTTCCTGCTGAGTTGTCCACAGTCTCATATGCTACGCCTGCGAATGTCTCGCCGGAGGTATCCGTGGCATTGGTGGTATAACCCGCTGCGTTGATGTTCACCAGCGCTCCTTTTGGGATTTTGACGGCTGCCATCGGGTAGGATATGATCTCGCCGTCCTTTCTCTTTGCTTCTCTTGCGGTTGTTGTTGCTGTCATGGTATGCTCCTTTCGATATACTTGTGTCGGCGCGTCACATCTCAACGCGTCGGTGTGTTGCTGATTTGTGCGCGAACAATACTTAAGGCGACGTCGTCATACAATCACTTTAGGCAATGGCGAGGAGGCGAGCGATATGCCCTGGTGCCCCAAATGCGGGACGGAATATCGAGACGGGTTCGATACATGCGCTGACTGCAGAGAAGCACTTCGACAAAACAACCCATCAACCTTCAGATCTACCCAACAATTTACTGGGTCAGGACATCCATTGGCACAGCTAGCCACTGTTTGGCTTCTATTGACTGGTGTGACGTTTGTATTGTTGATTACACATTTCCTTGAGTTAATACTGGTAGCAATGTTAATCTCATTCTGCGTTGGATATATAGGTGGATACTGGTTCTGTCCACGTTTACTTCCTGCTGCCTGGCTGGTTGCAGTTGCCTCTGTGCTTGTTTGGAATGCAATAGCTTCGGCAGTAGTTGCTCCGCGTTCGATCGGATTCGCGATATTCATTGCCGTCATATCGGGATTGATGACAATAATTCTTGGAATTGGCGTTAGGACTAGAAATAGGCGCTAGATTTCTGTCCTCTGCTCTCAACTATCTCCCACGATATTTTTCCACCTGCCCACTTGTGACCCCGAGCTTTGCGAATATCTCAGGCTCATCGACATCAGCTTCAGCAGTTGCAATTTCTGAAAACTCGATCACCTTGGGCTGAGACTCCAGAAACCATCTGAAAACCTGGCTCACAGGCGTAACCGAGCCGCCGAATGTGATTACATTTGAGTCTTCAGAGCGGAGCAGTGCCTTGGCAAATACTTCAGACGCTGGAGTGAGCTTCCCGGAACGCTTGAGATCGTCAATAACACTCTGTGCATTCTTATCTGCAAGCTCAGCCCTGAGCCTGTCTACCTCGGGATCATCAATATCAGAGCTGAATTCTGCATCTACTTCAATCTCACTCTCATTGATCTGAACCGTATCATCCGCACTGAAGACTGCTGCGTCTGCGATCCTCGGCTCACGCACAAGAGAAACCTCGGCTATTGCGCTTTTGTCCTTCTTTATTGCGACGGAGAGCCGCTTCGCATTCGCCTCCTTGATAAGCTCCCATGCAGCGCTAGTAAAGCACAGCCTTCCGAAGAGCTCTTTTCCCTTGCGATAGACAGACTTGAGCATCCCGATAGCGCCGTCAAACGGCGTGGATGTATGCTCAATCCGCACGGGTGCATTGCTGGTTCCCTCAATCAGCGAGTCGAGATCCTCTTCGGTGATTTCAATCCCCCTGTCCGGGTATGCGCCGGCTTCAAAGAGCTTGGCTTCTCGTTCGATTGTATCCATATCTTCTCCTTTCACATTTTGACATAGTGACGTTACGACGCAATAGGCAGACCCAAATACTCGCGTATCCAACCCTCGTCGGGTCGGATCACTTCGCCTGAGATGAGCTTTGTGACTGCATTCGACAGCGATTCCAGGTCTTTGTCCTCCAGAGGTCCCAGGCTGAATGTCGGATACGCACTGACTTTGAAGTTATAGTCGACCAGCCGCCTGATAATCTGCTCACGCATGACGCTCTCTTCCAGGTCTCGCTTGAGCTTTTGCAAGCACATCTTAAGCACGTTCAAATGGACATTTGCCATGGCATATGAACCTGTGCCCGCACCTTCGTCAGTAACCATTGTCTGGGCGAGGATGGCCTTAGCAATCTGCCTGTCGTGAAACTCGATTGCATCCAAATACCCGGCTTCGCCGCCGCGCTGGGCCTCGATAAGCTCAATCTGCACATCCTCTGGTATCACGATCGCCGTCTGCTGCTGAATCTTGTCGAGTATCTTCAAAAGGTCATCCTGAGCAGTCTTGGGCGTGCCTCGTTTGTAGCTGCCCTTGGCTGTCGGTGAGCCATATTTTTCGAGGTAGACATTCAAGAACCGCATCAGCACGTCCTTGCTCCAGAAGTGCTTGTAGGCTGCGCGCAGGTCTGATGTGCCGTAGGGTGACTCATATCTGGGCAGATATGAGTAGATTGCAAATTTCTCAGGTGGAAGGTCTTCCTTGCCTCCGCACGTCCTTTGCAGCGAACGCACATTCATGAACTCATCCGTATCGAACGTAAATGTAGAGGGGTCCTTGCTCTTGATCGAGGCGAGCCCGATCAATCCATCATATGGTGAGCCCTCAATCACGCGATAGTTGATCTCCATAACACTGAAGCCCTTCGCCAAAGCATCGAGAACGTTGTAGAGCACATCCAGAATCGATCCGCGCATATCCTCAAATGCCCATCGTACGAAGTCCGCGACACGAATGTCCTTTAGATCACTTGACGCCGGGTGCACCTCCCAGCCATGCGAAAGCACGGCGAATTTCTTAATCATAAGGCAAGCATGCACCTGTGTGTCACGCTGCATCTGATCGTAAATACCGTAGCCACGTTTACCTATCAGGTCATCGGGGTTATACGGCATAATCGAGCCGATGGCGGATGTAACTGATCCTCTGGCGGATGCGAGTTCGCTCAGGGGTGGCGGCTTCCTGGAGCGGAGCTTATCCCTGAATTTGGATAGAACCGATGTAGACATATACAGCCTCCTGTTGGGAAATGTGAAATAAATCGGGCATAAAAAAGCGCCCCTGCATCTGCCTGCAGAGGCGCATGTTGAAAGATTCGTTGATTATAGATTAGTTGCCGAACACTGATTTGAATTTTGTCCAGTAGTCCGGCTCTCTGTTTTGATAACCACCGGGAATCATAAAGATATCTTCGCGCTGCTTGTTCTGTTTAATGTTGCAATATTGAATTACAAACCTCTTGCCGAGTCTTTCTGATGCAATCTTCACCGGCACTTTCAACTTTTCAGAGTACCATCGGGTCTCCTTGCCTCCCATAGTCGGATAGACTATTTTTCTGCACTTTACCCCATCGATTTTAGCTATGCCGCAGTCTGCACCTTGCCATGAAGCACATTCGGATTGGCAATTCAACAAATTATATGGCACTTCACGCTGTAAACTCCAATAGAGCTTTAGATCCGAATCGTAATACCAGATTGTCGGGCAGCCGTTTTGGGCAAGCATCGTCATAAACGTTTTGCCGCCCTCCTTTATGTCCATACGTATGTAATCGCCTTTAACAAACACTCTACCACTAGAGAGCTTGTCTCCCACTTTGATTTTCAGATCAGCGCAAAACTCTGCTGCGTTGCACGCGCAGTATGATGCAACAAAAAGAATTACAAAGATAAACGACCGCACCAGTCGATGTGCCATATGAGCCTCCCGGGACGCACGATTTTCACAATTGTTCATTCCACATAAAGGCTGATACAGCACAACCAAATGAAAGTGCCCCTGCGGATAGACCGCAAGAGCGCTGGTTGGAAATCACTATATAGTAATTCGCGTTATGTTGCTCCTGCCTCACCTGCCCTGCCAAGGACACTGGTTTCTTCCTCAGGTGCAGGAGCCTTTGCTGCAAATATGAAGTAGTGATAGATCATAGCCGCAGCAACAGCCCCGACGACCGGACCGACCAGATACACCCATACGCTGGTGAAGTTGCCAGACATAATCATCGGACCGAGTGTGCGCGCAGGGTTCACAGACCCTCCACTCACCGGTCCACCGATCAGGACACCGACACCGAGCGCAAATCCTATCGCCAGGCTTGCAGTGGTCATATTAGCCCGCTCGTCTGTCGAGATCGAGACGATAGTGAAGAGCAGGATAAAGGCTATGATAACCTCCATCAGGAATGCCTGCAGTTCGCTTGCCATGGCGGTAGGATATGTGGCAGCGAGAAAGGCTGTATTTCTGGCTGCATCTCCAAAGGTTGCCCACACTGCCGCCGAAGCAGCAATTGCTCCCGCAATCTGAGCGATAATATAGGTGACCACATACTTTCCCGGAAACCGCCCAATACTATAGAGTCCAATTGTGACTGCAGGATTGAAGTGCGCGCCTGATATATGGCCTAGTGCGCCTATCAGAGCCACCAGCACCAGCCCGAATGTGAGCCCTACCGAAAGCGAGTTGAGCGGCATTCCGGCGATTGGCCGGCTGAGTATAGCCGAAGTGGCTACGGATGTGCCTGCAAAGACGAGAATAAAAGTCCCGATAAACTCTGCAATGCTTGCGCGCATCATATTGTCTGTGCTTGAAGTGTTGTTGCCCGGCATGATAAGACCCTCCCAGAGTAATGTTGTATTACTTATACCAACTCTGGGAGGAAAGAATAGCAGAGCAGACTACTGCCTCAGGGAATCGAGAACTACCATTCTTCCGCAGCCACACTTCCATTCCTGCTCAAATACCTTCCAGAAAAGCCGGATGACTTCGCCTGGTGGCATGCTAAGGCCAGAGCTATCACCAGATCATCGTGGTAGCCGGAGCGGGCGTTCATGCGGACATTGCCCGAGTCCGTAAGCTCGTATTCATAGTATTGCAACTCCCGCATAAGAGCTTCGTCGTGCGGGATAGAAATTGCATTATGAGCAAATTGAAGTGACAAGTTTTCTATCAAATCCCGCTTGGACTGGTTGGTAAAAGTATAACCCTCAACGGATATATCAGCACCGCACTCCCATAGCTTTGATTTTAGCTGTTCGAGGAGCGGATCGCCTATTGAGCTCTGGTCCGTAAGCGCAGAGCTAACTCTATACCGACATAGGAAATCCACTACTCTCTCAATCTGACTGTTCCAGCTCATAGCATTGAAACGGTCGATTCCAATTACCCTACAGCCCGAATCGCTTATGCTCATGGCGACGACTGCCGTATAGTCTGAATACCTCGCCCAGTCAATCCCGGCCACTACATAATCGCTGTCTGCAGCAGCAGTATCAGAATGCGCCGTGGCAAACTCGATGTCTTTCCATGAAAACACACTGCATTGGTCATCAATAAACGCAGCCTCATACTCGACAGCAAACTGCCTCGGACTTATCTCATGTCTTTGCTCTTCTATATATTCACGACTGATATGTGGGTTTGTCCAAGACGGAAAGCTGAATGACGCATGCCTTTTGCTGTTGGACTCCGCTATCCCTCTCATAAACGCTCTATAAAAGTGGTTCTTGCCAAATGGCGTCGAGATCATCACCAGACGTCCGTCACGGTCGGCAAGCATGGGCGAAATAACTTCCTGGATCACGCAGTCACGCACATACGCGGCCTCATCGACAATAATCCGATCGGCACTGTTACCGCGCAGGTTGCGGCCGTCCTCGTCGGCTGTGCGCGCTGTGATTATACTCCTGCCTATGGTGAGCCTTGGATAAGGCGTCCGCACTGCTTTTGCTGCATGCCTGAGATATTTTGAGCCGGTTACAAGCCGTTCCACGCTGTCAAATATCAAGCGTGCCTGATCATATGTAGCGGAGACTATCATTTGAACGCTGCCCGGCTCGAAAATTGCCATAGTCGCAGCGTCTATGGCTGCAGACTCGGTCTTTCCCCAGCGCCTGCCGCATGACGCCACTTTTACTTTTGCCTCGTTGAGCATCCACTGCCTTTGAGTCTTGTGTGGCTTCCAACCCCAAAGCAGTTTTGCCAGCCGGAGTCTGATCGATGCATCAGTCTTCATCTTTATCCTCAGAGGCTCGTCTTATTATCTCTGCGAGTGCTTCTCCTGGGTCGACCTCGGGAGTCTCGAATGCACCACTAGCCTTTAGAATTTCGAGCAGAACCTTGCCATCTGCCTTTGTCGACTCAGATGTCATCCGGCAAAGCGCCGATGCAGCGTTCAGAGCGGCTTGCCTGGCAAGTCTTCTAGACTCCGAAGCCTGCTCCTTCTCGCGTTCCCGCAGTGCCTCCATAAAGCTGTCTTCGCGCATCCAGCCTCTGAGGGTAGGCAATTTGACCCCAAGCATCTCGGCTACCATATTGTCTGGATGGCACATCAACAGTTCAATGGCAGAACGCATTCTTGCTTTCATAATAGCCTCCCTGAGGTGTCTGGGAATACAAAAAAGCCTCGGGTTTCCCCGAGACTCCACTACAAATTGTTCTCCCATAATTATAAGACGACAACTCAAGCAAAATGTGATTAACAGGCCATGATATTTAAGCTAAATGTTGTTCACATATAGTGAACGCACTTGCTGTAAATACACCACGTTGCTCGACAACACTGAACGCAAGCATTATTCGTTTTCAGTGCCTTTTGAGCCATCTGCAACTCAAGGCGGCTGGCAAGTGTGGACTATTGCATTATCCATCTTACCGGCCTGAAAAACCAATCATCAATACGACACTATAGCCTTGGTATTTAAAATTTTCACAACTGAAATATCTTCTAATCACTTGGAATAATTACATTCTGGATTAATGTATAGGAGTCTTCAGAGACTGGTCTGAGCATGCGCACCACAATTCCGTTTTTTGTGGTACAACTGCTGATTCCCAGAATATCAATTAGTGCGCCGTCTGGCGGCATCGTCTCCTCGCCAAACGGCCAAGCAACTGCGATGCCTTTTAGATTTATATCACCGTCATCGAAACTAACTGCATCATCTATGTAAAACACGTCATTTGCGATTCTTGTAACTCGCCCTGTAGTTTTGACCAACAGCCCTATGTTATTCGCTCCGCCGTTTGTGAACAAATCCCTTGACCAATACGGTTGATCATTATCGTCAAAATGCTTGATTACGCGATAATCCTGAACAGCACACTGCAATCCAAGCAGTCCGCCGCCGAGCGCGTTAAGATTCATATAGAAAGGCAGCGGTATAGATGTATTGGCACATTCATTAACCAAAGAACTCGTAATAACGCGTTCCCCGTCCACCGTATTCATTGTGCCTTCGACTGTAACGGTCTTTCCTGTGCCGGACACTGTTCCCAAAACACCGATTCCGCTGACTCTATCGGCACTTTCGACATAAAATCTGTCGGAGAAAGCAGCAGTTGTTGTGTAGCATGCGATGCCCACAGGTGAGCCGTCGGGAACGCTCTTAGTACTGGGTAGATCCATATAATTGTGTGGAGCTTCATAGCAGCCTATATCTGCTACGGCAGTTCCATCGCCATCTCCGTCTCTTGGTCGTGCCAAGCCGTCGATATCATCAGATGGTGCTCTGCTCGTATCGCCTGCATCAATACAACCTGAGCCAGGTAGAAGATGGTAATCACCTGCTGACATATCAAAGAATAAAGGATCACATGCCAAATCTGTAGCATGTCGTATATTCGTTGGGTCATAGGACGTTTCGCATCTATACACATCATTACTTACAAGATTTATTGTATATCCTGTGATCGAAGTGCAAATGGCCGTATCACAGTATGCAAAAATATTGTTAGCAACGTATGGTAATATTGTGCCATTACACTTAATACCCCAAACGCAATTTACAATCGTGTTATTCATCACGGAACCTGCGTTGCTCGTTTGTATACCTTGATAGGTACAGCCATCAATTAGGTTGTTGTATATCGACATCATCGGTGACTCAAAAAAACTGATTCCAGATCTGCCCCCAAAGATTTTGTTGCTTTGTACAGACACCGCACCTTCAAACCCTACCCATATCGCTCTCCAGCAATTACTGAATGTGTTATCGGTAATTGTAAGTGAACTCTTATATGTTGATATGGCATCGATTTTTTCATTAACAAACTTATTATTAGCTATTATTGCACCTTTACTGCAGGAACAGCTTATACTCTTGTCCTCGTTTTCAATAAATGTGTTGTTTGTAATAACGGCTGGAACATGGCTGAGAAAAATACCTTGATCGCCCCCAGACACTGTAAAACCATCGATGGTACATAAGTTTTTAACCCAAAATGCGCGGGTCGATGGACTCTGAATAATTGTCTTGTATTCATCTATATCACGCGTGATACCGGAACCTAAAAATCCCCCTTTAAGCGTGATGTTCTTTGAAATGATTATATTTTTCTCGGTGTATGTACCTTGCGCAACCCACACTTCTTGACCCGGCACGGCTTTATCCACGCCTTCCTGTACCGTAAGGAATGCCGTATCCCAATTCTTGCCGTCATGGACGCTGCTGACGGAATTTACATCTACATATACTGCACCGAGAAGTAGTTTCACGGATCGTGTAGTAGTCCCCTCACCTGTAGTCAGATCGGTAAAAATGAGGGTGTCTTCATATGCGTCATTTGCAAGATTCGATACATTTGTATTAAGCGATGCGGTAACTGTTGTGATCTGTCCGGAAGCAAGGCATCCTCCGAGTGCAGACAAACTCAGCCAATTCTGGCTATTAGAAACAGTCCAGTCAATATCTGAACTGCTGATGTTTTTTATAGTATATGTAATGCTAGAAGGATTGAAAGGACCGCCAGAATTCGCTATTATATTGAGGCCAGTCGATGGTGTTACAACCAACCCTCTGATCATCCAAGGCACTTCATATGGTCCTATATCGACTGCCGGAACGCCATCTCCATTGCCGTCAACAGGCCGCAGATTTCCGTCTGCATCGTCTTCAGGCGCATTTATGGAGGTTCCTGCATCGATACAAGGTGAGTCAAACGGTATATGAAAATCGCCGGCTTCAGCATCTAACAGCATCGGATCGGCGTGTATGTCGCTCGAATGGATCGTGATGCCATCATAATCTGTTCCGTTGCTAAAAAGGACATTATTTGAAAGCATCGGCGCAGTGCCATTTGCACTTGCAAGTATTCCAGTACTACAATTACAGATTATATTGTTGCTGATCTCTAATCCACTTGTAGTGATTCCATTGCTTGCATTCGTAGTTATTCCAGAGCTGGCATTGATAATAAGGTTGTTATTAATCCTTGCTTTAGCATTTTCAGTTGCAATCCCAATATTATTGCCGTCACTGATATTGTTTGTTATGACTGCGCTGCTTGATGCATTACAGAAAATCCCATAGTCACTTGTGGCGAATCGATTTCCGTTGATCGTTGGATTACTCATACTGCCAGTGCAGTATACGCCATAACTATTGCCTGAGGTTTGATGGTTTATAATAGTATTATTAATGATTGTCGGAGAAGCGTCGCCGCAGAAGACACCATTAGTTGCAATCCCGGAAATTGTGAAGCCATCGAGTATAGACGAATCAGCTCCAAAAACGTATTTGATAGTCGTTACATTTCCACTGATATCTCTGGTGCCGTCCGACGCATTATAGCCGCCTCTAACTGCAACACCGCTCTTGAGCGAAAGACGTTCACCATAATCACCGCCTGCCACCAGGACCTCTTGTCCGGTTACAGCCACTTTTAGTCCATCGGCAATTGTTCTATACGCCGTAGACCAGGACTTGCCGTCATGGATAGAACCTATACAGTTAATGTCAACATAGACTATTTTGCCGATTGCCAATTTAGCGGGGCGAGTGGTGTTGCCCGTGCCGTTGGTGACATTTGCAAACACGATTGTGTCGGAATAAACACCATTGACTAGAGTATTGGCATCGGAGTTGACCGAAGCAATAATGGTTGTGCTTTCACCGGGTAAAAGCGTGCCACATTCGGATGACAAAGCCAACCAGTTTTGTTCCTTTGAGGCAGTCCATGATATGCTGCTGTAACCAGTATTCTCCAGAATGTATGTATCATTTGATGTGCTAAACGGTCCGCCGGACTCACCTATGTAAAGCAGCTCTGTATACGGTGTCACAGACAGATATCCGGCTGTGATAGTCAATATCACAGATCGAGTAGTGTTGCCTATACCGTTTGTAGTATTTGTAAATGTTATGGTATCCGTATAGGTGCCCGCCGCAAAACTGTCTGCAGAGCTGAGAATTGACACTGTAACGGTTGTGCTTTCCTGAGGTGATAATGTACCGCTGCTTTTTGATAGCGATATCCAATCCGCATTCTTCGCTGCAGACCAGCTCATATTTGCGTATCCGGTATTGGTAATAGTATAGGTGCATGATCTCGGAGTTATCTGTCCACCCGGCTGCCTTGATGAAGTGAAGGTAGCAGCAGGAGTGACAGCTAGAATGCCATTGCTGACGACCAGACTCACAGGCCGACTGGTATTTCCTACACTGGTCGTCAAATTGGTGAATGTAATCGAGGCAGCATAGTTACCTGCAGGTTTCGCCAAAGCCTCCGAAGTAGGCAGAACACTTACTAAAGTCAATCCACCGGCAGGTATTGTCCCACTTGCAGGAGAAACGGTAACCCAGTTTTGATCGGATGAGGCGGACCAGTTCAAATCAGCGCTGCTGCTATTGAACAGTTTATAGGTATTACTTGTCGAATCAAACGGGCCGTTTACCGATCCCCTGAATGTTATACCGTAGTTGGGTCCGACTTTGAGACCCTTAAGCCCAGGTAATCCGTCATAGCAGCCAGTACGCTGTGGATCGTGGCCCTGCATTGCCCAGGCTATGTTGTCTGTGTAGCCTGACGTTGTGCAATCCCACAAGCAGACATAGCCATCCGCCTCACGTATGCCCCCCAAAACAGTTAGGCAGCCAATGCCCGTCATATCCGCAATTGATGGTAAGCAAAGAAAATTTACCATGCTGGAGTCTGTTATGGATGTTTCGGCCAATGGGTCTGCGCTTGCCATTGGCGTGCCGTCTGGTTTAAATACAGTAATTCGCGAGTTACAGGAAGTAATTACTTCCATCTCCCTATCATTGTCGATATCACCAATAGCTCCCACCACAGCTCCAGCAAAATTACTGTATCCCTTGCTGTCCACAGGCCATCCGTTTACTGGTGTGCCATCATGATGAAACGCATAGATTAATTTGAGACCGGCACCAATGACAATCTCCAGGTCGCCATCTCCGTCCAAATCGCCCAAAGCAAGCGAAGAGCCGGGAATTTGTATATTATTCCAATTTGAGTTGTATAGCTGCCCATCGTTAGTGAGAACAACCGTGTTTATCGCCGTGCAAATAACAATCTCTTTCTTGCCGTCATTATCCAGATCACCCATTACAATATTCATAGGCTTCATATTATCCGAAAAAGTGCATGACCACCCATCCTTGATCTGCCCATCGGTATCAAAAGCGTAGAACTTCGCACACTCCGGTTCATATGCACCAACCACTATCTCTGGCTTGCCATCGTTATCTATATCTCCCACAGCAATAGACCCGTTGGCATCATAAAATACGGTATCCGCATTGCCGAACTGATAGGGGAACCCACTCTTCACCTGGCCGTTTCCGTAGAGCACATATAATGCCGCACTACTCGCAGTAGTTGAACTTCCGTAATACTCGGTTGTCAGCACCAGTTCCAAGCCGGGCGAGGTCATGTCAATATCCGCTAAAACCACCTGGCTGATATCCGATGTTTTTTGCATCTGTACAGGAAATCCCTGAACAAAAGTTCCGTCAAGCTTATATGCATAGATTTTGGACCGGCTGCCGCTAGCGCCTAACGTGGGATACACAATTTCTGCCTGACCGTCGCCATCTATGTCACCGATGCTTGGATCATGCCGAATGCTCGGAACACTCATGGGCCACACAGAGCTATATGAGGTGCCAGCAGCGGTATATATGCCGAGCATATCTTCGCCTGTTATAATCACTTCTTTGATTCCGTCCCCATCGACATCCACTGGAGTTATACTGCTGGGCACAATATTCTTAGGCCATCCTGATCTCACAGGCCATGGAATCATAATACCTATATGCCGAGTGACCGAGTAATCATCATCCGCCGTAATCTCAAGACTGAAATCAAGAGAATGGCCATATGGCGCATCCGCAGATACGGTGAAAGAGTAGTCTTCGCTCGCGGTTTGTCCTTCTTCAATGCTGCCATATATCGCTTCTGCGGACGTAATGGTTACGTATGGATCGGTCGAGGAGATTAATGCCGAGATACCGCTCGCATCCTGCCAGATGTTTTTCAGAGTTAGATTCATTACAATTGATTCGCCAGGATCAATCTTACCGTCCAGGTTCCCGGATAATTCGTTTGTATCAATCCGTGATATGTTCAGGTTCGGTTGTGAGCTATCGGTCAATATCGCATTTGACAGGTTAACTCTGCCATATCCAAGCAAACCCACATAATCATGGTTGGTTTCATCAATACAGTCGCAGGTATGTGTCAGAAATTCTTCAACCTTGTCACTGGTCCAATCCGGATGGCTTGACATTATCACGGCAACTGCTCCCGACACATGTGGGCAGGCCATACTCGTTCCACTTGCTCTATAATAGATGCTGTCGACTACTTGGCTTCCGCCATTTTTATATATATCTGTTTCACTGGCTCTGAGCGAAAGGATATCGACGCCAGGAGCGCTAACATCCACACCGCTGCCAAAATTCGAGAAATAAGCCCTGCAATCTTGATAATCTAGTGCGGCCACGGTAACTGCAGGTGCATAACCTGCCGGTGAAGCGTTGGCAACATCATGATTTGAGTTGCCGGCAGACACAACTACTACACATCCCAGTGATCTTGCATAATCTATTGCATTTTCAATCACAGGATTAGATGTGGTACCATCAGACCCCCAGGAATTGCTTATTACTTTTGCACCGTTGTCAGCGGCATAGCAAATTGCAAGAGCGCCATTATCGCTGGTTCCCGAACCGCTTGAACTGAGGAATTTGAGTGCCATAATCTTTGCTTGTGGAGCAACACCGATGACGCCTATGCTGTTATTGCCTATCGCTGCAATAGTGCCGGCACAGTGTGTGCCATGACCATAGTCATCACTCGGGTCATTTGTATTGTTGCAGAAATTCCAGCCGAAAACATCATCCACATAGCCATTGTCGTCATCATCAATGCCATTATTGGGAATTTCGTTTGAATTGGTCCACATATTGTCTGCCAAATCCGGATGACTGCGGTCTACACCAGTGTCTACAACGGCTACTACCACACCTTCACCTTGTGCATAATCCCATGCTTGTTCACAGTCTATTTGCTTGATCCCCCAAAGATCAGGATACGATTGGAACCAAGAATGAACTGGCAGATTCTGCAGATCGGTGTTGTAATAGTAGTCATTTGGGACCATATCGGCTTTATAAATATAGTTCGGTTGGGCAAACTCGACGTTTTCATTAAGGGCATAAGCTTGGGCAATACGTTGCACATCGGCATCTTTATCGAATTTGAGTTTGAAAATCTTTTCAAAGCCTCGACTTTGCTCCGTGGAATCCTGTTTGAATATACCTTTTCTTCCTTCACTGATTTTGCGCTGCTCGGAACGAGAAACAGACTTAAAAAGGGCTTCCATCTCCTTCAATTTATATCTGGTATTCAGCCTCGATAAGCTTTGCAATGAAGGTACTAACTGCGATGCCTCAATACTCTGCGCTGTGCTGACAATACCCGCTGCCGCGGTGGATTTGAACTTAACGATTATTTCTCCAGCGACAAACTCGGAGGAACTTCCCTGCGTTTTTGGCTTGGACGTCGGCATTTGTAGTTCGGCATTTGTTGCCTGCCCAGCGTCATCTAAAGCAATCGCAATAGCCGTCGAACAACAGGAAAGAGTGACAAACACTGATATCACAGACAGGATTTTCTTCACCATAATGCCCTCTATGTTAGTAGTAAGAAGATCAATGCAAAAAAACGAGGTAAAACTGCAGAAGATAAGTAAAAGCTCTGCTGCTTGCAATATATCATTACATGACTAGATCGTCAACGGGCAATTAATATCTGCTTTGTTAAACAAAGCTATTGAAAAAACTATAGATAAACCAGAAACCGAACAGGATATTGAGCTTAATTCTAATAGCGATTAGAACTTTTGAATTTCATTATATAGCAAGCAACAAGCTTACCAGTGTTTCTTTTCAAGTTCCTTACAGCCAATTTTTACTACTCACTTACATCCTGGCAGGGTTACTGTCTGAACATTGCAAAGACATATCTTCAACGACTATCAACTTTGGTCCCAAGTCAAGCCGTCACTTTCCTATGTGGTCTCTCAATGTCTGCGGGTTGTGCGGATGTGTTACCAGAAGCTGTCAAGTTTATCACCATCCCTCGCGGCCTTAGTAATCGCATAGATGTGTAATTTCTTCTACCACTTTATTAAGAGAGGAAATCCTACAGTTCATGCATCATTTACATCTGTTTGAGGTCAATTTGAGACTGTGCGCCGTCGGATTCTCAAAAACCAGGTTGACACTACAGCATATTTGGCTAACATACCAAATAGAGAGTTGATATTAGTGATGTGCATTCAGGAAGTGAGGCGCAATTGCTGTGATTCGATCTGATGATACTCCTCAGCGGGCGAACAGGATTCGCAACATGCTTTGGGGAGCGTTGGGCGGTATGGCTTGTTGCACGGCAATGATGGCTATTATGATGGCCGGAGGGCATAAGCTGATGGGCAAGATTTGTGGCAAAATGAAGGGCATGATGAGCTGCGGCATGCCGGATGCTTTAGGAATCCTCAAGTGTCGATATGCTGAGGGAGAAATCACCAAAGAAGAATATCAACATATAAAGCATGAACTAGAAAAATAGTACGGCAGAGGAACCGCAAGACATCTTTACTCGTATAAGAGATATAGTTGGTTGACTTGCCAACAACAAGGCGACAGGAGCGTATGAATACAAACAAGCTAGAATATGAGATGAAAGCAAAGATTATCAAGGCGTTAGCTCACCCGAGCCGCCTGATGATGGTTGATGCGCTTGCCGAAGGTGAAAAATGTGTATGTGAACTCACCGGATTGGTCGGAGCCGATATCTCCACAGTATCCAAGCATTTATCCGTGATGAAGAATGCAGGGATTGTTGATGATCGAAAGGTCGGTCTGCAGGTATTCTATCGCCTGCGCGTGCCCTGCATTATCAAGTTCTTCAGTTGTATTGAAGCAGTGATGAAAGAAGACGCTAAAACAAAAGAACAAATAATATCTTGTGTATGTTAGCCCTTACCCGCATATTATTTTATTGACTAGTTGGCAGATTGCGAAATTAGCCAATATATAGGAGGTTGTATGAAGATACAGGTTCTTGGCACAGGCTGTGCCAAGTGTAAAACGCTTGCTGAGAACGCGAAGAAAGCCGTCGAGCTTGTTGGGATAGATGCTGAAATCGAGAAAGTTGAGGATATCAAAGAGATCATGAAGTTCAATATCCTCATGACGCCGGGATTGGTTATCGATGGCGAAGTCAAAGCGGCGGGACGGGTGCTTTCCCCTGAAGATATCAAGAAGCTGATCCTTGCTGCTGGAGGTGACTAAATGACCGATCAACTGCCTGGACTGATTATGTGCGTATGCACCGGCAAGTGTCCTGGATTTGCCAAAATGGACATCTGGGACTTCATCAACAGAGTGCGTGTGGAACTGCCTGTGGAATATGGATTTATTCATCCGCAACTCTGTGAAGAAGATGGTGACCGATTCCTTGCCGATATGCTCAAGGCAAAGAGGAAGCTGGTGATCGCCGGCTGCGCTCCCAATATGCAGATGAAACTTTTCCGTGACGCCTTTGAAGCTGCAGGAATGGATATCAAAACTGACATGATCCCGCTGGATATCCGCGAGATGACCACGGATGAAGCGGTCGAGAAAGTGTCCAAAGCGCTTTCTGAGATGGGGGTGGAGCAGGATGGCTGATGACACGTTCATGGGCGTGAAGCGCGAGAAGATAGACTGGTGCCCGACCATCGACTATTCAAAGTGTGACTTTTGCATGGAGTGCGACAAGTTTTGTCCTCACCAGGTGTTTGAGCGGCGTGATGAAAATCCCAAGCTGGTGGTCGCAAATCCGCACAACTGCGTCGTCTTTTGCAGAGCATGTGCGAAGACATGCGGCCCGGATGCCATCTCATTTCCCAGCAAACCTGAGACCATCGCAAAGATCAAACAGATCCGCGAGGAAGAAGGGGAGCAATGAAGCGTGCAGTTTTATCTTGTAATGGTATGGATAAGCAATTTGGATCGCTCGCGCGAGAACTGGCACTAAAGCTCTCTGAAACACAAGGGACGGAGATTATCTGCCCTGTTTTGCTCAACAACTCTCCCGACAGATATGAAAAGACTCTGGCTGAATCGTCGCTCTTGGTGGTTGATGGTTGTCCTACTCGTTGCGCCTCAAAGCTCGCCAATAAGCTCGGCCTTAAGGTAGACGATAAGGTACTGATATCGGAGGAGGCGAAGACGACTGGTCTGGAAGTCGGCAAATCGCTGCGGCTGGGGCCGGTGGGGATGCAACTAATTGAGCTTTTATCCAAAGAGTGCTTGGTGTCGAGACAGATATCTGTAGAGGAAGCCAGTGCCGGTTTTGACTCCCCAGTTGACTTCATAACCGTCACCCATGACAAATTCATTTTTAAGATTCCATCACATGATTACCTGTTTAGTGAGAATGACTGCTGGGTTCGTGTAATCGGCAATAGGGCCCGTATTGGTGTATCGGATTTTGTTCAGCAGAATTTGACCGACATAACCTACTTTGAGCCTGCCGAGGTAGGCAGAGAGATCGAACAGTTTGATGAGGTAGGCTCTCTGGAATCAGGAAAATCGATGATGGATGCCTTATCGCCCGTATCCGGTAAGATTGTAGCAGTCAACACAGAACTTGTCGATTCACCCGAGTTGGTAAACGAGGATCCATACGGCAGGGGCTGGATAGCTGAAGTCGAACTTGATGATTTTGAATCGGATAAAGAAGTGCTTCTTGACGCGGCCGCCTACTCCAGGATCGTCGAAAAGAAAGCCGCTGAAGCGAATTAGGAGGGGTTTGTTAAGTGACAATAGATGTAAAGAAACAAAAGATAATCGTAATGCCCTGCAGTGGCATTGGAAAAGTGCATGGGCTTATCGCTCGTGAAGCCACATATGCAGTGACGGATGAACTGGCGCCGGATAGTTTTGAGCCGATGTGCCTTGCGCTGCTTGTTTCGGGAGATGAAGAGGCACTCGCAAAAATCAAGAAAATGGATTGCATCACAGTGGACGGCTGTCCCAAACTTTGTGCAGCTAAGAATGTCGAGATGGCTGGAGGCAAGATCGTCAGATCAATTAGAGTTGTGGATGCATTCAAGAATTATCGGGGTGCCGAGCCCGGCACTGCAACTAAGCTAGCTGACGACGGCTGGACGATAGTCAGCGAGATAGCCGGGGGTATATGTAATAAGCGCGAAGGCGAGGTGAGCTAGCAGTGGCTGACGGAGAGATCAAAGTAGGAATTATATCATGCAGTGGTGAGGAGATACCTGAGGGAACCATATCCCGCCTGGCGACCCGGAGAGTGTTGGAACTTATGCGACCTGATAATACGGTGACGATCTGCCTGCCATTGTTCCTCGCTGGAAATGAAGCGGAGCGTGAGTTTGCAACAAAGCACCCGACGATAACTGTGGATGGATGCAGCAAGTTATGCGCAAAGAAAGGCACTGAAAAACACAGCGGGCCGGTGAGTGCCGCTATAGTAGTCTCTGAAATACTAAACGGCGAGGGTGCGTGTTGTGCCAGGTCGGCTAAATGCCAAACCGAAACAGATAAAGAAGCAGTCTGGCTGGTTTCTGAGGAAATTGCGAAAGCAGTGGACTCAATCATATCTGAAAATTGCTGCTGCTCGGTAGAAAATGCGGATACTGGCGAGTGCGCGTGCTCGAAGCCACTTCCGGGTATGGTGATTGAAGTTGATGGCAGACCCGTCACAATTGCTGGACTGTCTCTCATATTCGATCACCTGGCAGAGAACGGTCTTGCCGCTGACGATTTGTGTGGAGACAAACTTCTTGAAACGGTAAAAATCTATCATCAGATCGAGCCTGAAGAAGAGAATGTATACAAGACAGCTTTGATATCAGCATATAAGAAATACAGGAGGCAATAGAACAATGAAGAATAACTGGCTCAAAGGATTCTCAGCGATATTGATGATTGTAGTAATGGCAGCCATCACCGCCGGCTATGCAGCAGACAAAAAGGCCCCAAAGCCGCCAGCGAAACCTGCCGCCAAACAACTTCCGAAGCTCCTTGATCTCGGAGCCACCAAGTGCATACCCTGTAAAATGATGGTCCCTGTTCTTGATGATCTTAAAAAGGAGTATAAGGGACAGTTGGAGGTTCAGTTCATTGATGTCTGGAAAGACCAGTCTGCTGCCAAGAAATATAAGATACAAAGCATTCCAACTCAAATATTCTTTGATGCCAAAGGCAAAGAGATATACCGGCATACGGGGTTTATTTCAAAGGATGATATCGTGAAGGCTTTCAAAGACCACGGCATAAAACTGAAAGAGCCGGCGAAACCAAAGAAATGATATAAATAGAGGTTAAGTAATTTTGGAGCATCTTTTTATAACGTTTACCAAGGCAATGGAGGGTGCTGTACCGATTGCGCTGGGAGCCTCATTCATCTGGGGCATACTGAGCGTGATCCTGAGCCCTTGCCACCTGTCAAGTATCCCACTGATAATTGGTTTCATCAGCGAACAGGGCAACCTCACCACAAAAAAAGCGTTCGGGCTTTCTTTCCTGTTCGGACTTGGGATACTCATAACTATAGCGGTGATCGGCATAGTGACTGCCGCTATGGGTCGAATGATGGGTGATGTAGGCAAGTATGGCAACTACATTGTCGCAGCAGTATTTTTCATAGTCGGATTGCACCTGGTCGGCATAATCCCGATGCCGTTTTCCGGTCCGGGCAGCATAAACATCAGACGTAAGGGACTTGCGGCGTCTTTCATTCTCGGCCTTGTATTTGGAGTCGCGCTCGGCCCATGCACATTTGCCTATATGGCACCTGTGCTCACACTCTCCCTCAAGGTCGCAGCTACCAGTTTTTTCTATGCCGCATTGTTACTTGCCGTCTATGGAATAGGACATTGCACGGTTATTGTGGCAGCAGGCACTTCCACGGAAGCAGTCCAGAACTACCTGAATTGGAATGAGAGATCAAAGGGCGCCAATATTGTAAAGAGAATATGCGGAGTGCTGGTAATGCTTGGTGGAGTCTATCTGATTTATGCAGCCAGATAATGTTGTTGAATATCAGCAGATGAGACATATTTGCTCATCGGGAAACCTAGAGGTAATTCGCTGGTCGGAACCTTCTGTCGATGCAAACCTGAAGATAGACGCGCAGTTCGCTCAATGCGCTGCTCGAAGTGGCAATCGGACTGTACGATTGTGGTGGGGCAGTGGTCCTACTATTGTTCTCGGTTGTGGAGACAAACCCGAGCTGGCGCTAAATCTCGATGAATGTCGAAAGCGTGGAATCGAATGGGTCAGAAGAATCACCGGCGGCGGGACAGTCCTACAGACTCCCGGCGTATTCAACTATTCGTACACAGCACCAAGCGGTGGCCGGATGGATATGGACAGAGTATTCAGGCAGGGTGCCGATCTGATTATTAAAGTCCTTGCTCGATTTGGTGTGAACGCCTGGCAGCGTGGTGTATCCGATGTTGCTGTAGGCGAGCTTAAGGTTTCCGGTAATGCACAGGCTCGCAAGTGGAAATCGATACTTTTGCATGGAACACTGCTGGTCGATATAGATCGCAAGTTGATGGAAGATGTTTTGAAGTACCCATCAAAGGAACCGGATTATCGAGATGGTAGGAGCCATAGTGACTTTATTGTTACGCTGAAGGAACTAGGGGCCTTTTCTGATCCAGTCATTCTCGAGAAGGCCTTTGCATCAGCGGCTGTTGAAGTCTTTGGATAACAAGCCGGCATGAGGAGCGATATTACAATGGCCACCGCGAAACTCATGGAGATTCTAGACATGGCCACGACATCAATGTGCTCATGAAACGTCTAGCTGATCTCAAGATAAAAAATGGGTGCTTTTCCTTTGGCTGTTTATTTCAGAAAAGCACCCATAGCCATGTTTGCTAAACCCGCCGCTGTTAAGCATCTCTACATTAAGACACCATTTATTGCGCCAGGTTAACTAACATATTAAGAACTACTCCGGCTGAGCCCAATCGACTCTGACATAGAACTGATAGACAACATCCGGATCATCCTGAATTGAATAAATGTCTCCATCAGTTGCAGTCACTGTGATCATGTATTCACCGCCATAGGTGTAGGTGTGAGAAACTCCCACACCAGTACTATCGCTAGTACCATCACCCCAATTCCAGGTGTACGTTACAGAATCAAGCCCCAGATAATCAATTTCTTCATCGATATCTATAGTCTGCGGGTAATGCATGCCTGGGCGATAGACATCAAATGAGGCCTCTACACCTGACGTTAACACTGATCGTGTTACGAAATCGGGTATTGGGCAAGCCAATACAGAAGTCATAGCAACCAATACCAATGCAATTGTTGCTACTACACAAAACCACTTAGTCATGTTTTTCTCCCCTTTCTTGGGTTGGTTTATCCTAACAGCTCCCGGGTGTGCCGTTTTGGATCGGTGATGTAAATGTGACGCTATTTTTTCTTGAGCAGCGAGAGTCGTTCTTTTGCATCATCAACAGATTTCTTGTCGGGGCATTTTTCGACTATTTCTCGTAATACAGCTTCGCCCACAGCTAGATCACCCTGACATATGCAGCAGTGAGCATATGCAAAATGAGCATTATAACCATATTTATTGTTAGGGTAATGTTCGTAAACAGCTTTGTATGCATCTCGAGCCGTCGCCAGATCACCTTTGGAAAAACTGCAGTTAGCCAGATCGATCTTCCATTTAGGAACTAGATAGTGATCTGGATTGTCTTTGATAAGCTGGTTGAGCAAGGTTTCCGCTTTGGTAGCATTGACCAAAATGTAAACCTCCGCCAATTTAGTCGACACTTCGGCTCTTCTATATTCAGGGCAGGTGTTTTGCATTTCTTTGAGCAAGTTAATTAGCTTGGATGTCTTCCAGCCCGCCTTGTAGGCATAATAAAGATAAGACTGAAGCTCATATTTATGCGGGAATTCAGGATAATCCGCCTGCAGTTTCTCTAGAAGAGAAATTGTAGTCGATTTATCTTGCTCCGTATAAAATTTAGTCCGAGCATAAGTCCAATCAGCTTCAAGTTTTAGTTCAGGATGTTGCCGGTAATAGTCCACCTGATAATCAAGTGCCTCCTGGTCTCTTCCTAATGCATGTAAGCATTCAGCCAGCACTGTAAGAGCATCAACAGCATTTTCGGGTTTACTTGCAGCGATTTCTTTACAAAGTGGGATTGCTTTTTCATAGTCTCTGGCATCAAGATAAGCATGGATCAGAACAGTTAATGTTCCCAAATCACCGTCGTTTTTGACTTTTTCCCAGCAGGGAGCAGCCTTACTGCATATAGCGTTCGCTTCAGTCATACACCCTGAGTCCATACACATATTCCATGCCCATCCATATATCGAAGCCCTCTGCTTATCAGTGCAGTCGGGCAAGTAGCGAATCATAGTATAAGCGACTCTAATAATTCGATTGGTATCATCGTAGGGGTAGCATTGCAAAACGTAGCCTATCAGTTCTTTATCAACCTGAGTTCCATTATATAGTTCTGCCGCTTTCTTGATCTCAACCAACGCCTCAGTATGCTTGTTTTGATAGTAATAGCAGATAGCTTTGAAATTATGATAGCTCAGCTTATCATCGGGATAATCTGATGCGATGGTTTCGATAAGAGTGAATGCCTGATCCCAAATCTCCAAATTTTTGTAACAATCAAGCAGTGCAACTCTAAGTTTGAAACCAGTGGCGTCCCTTGGAGTTGATTGTGACGCTGTTTTCAATACTTCAACGGCATCCAAAATTTTTTCACCCCAGAGCTCTTTGTTCTCATCATCAATAACAAATGATGCCGCATCTTTTGGTGACTGGGATATCAACAGCTTTAGTTGAGAGGTTGCGCCTTGCCAATCTTGATTTTTCAGGCAATCACGCATTTGTTGACTGGAAACAGTGTTGGCTGTAAAAGCGTTGCCAGCTGTAAGTATAAGGAGCGTTATTGTAACAGACAATAGTGCGTTTACTTTAGCTTTCAATATCGACCCTCCTTGTTCGATATAAAGAGCCTTACTTTGATTCTATAACTATAGCGTACTAATTATCTAATGCTAATTTACTGCTATTATCACTATTGCGTCACTGGGGTGCATGCTAGCGCATACTCGTGCTGTTGTCAAGCATTATGTTTTTTGCGCCTAAATGAAATTAGACCGGGCATTAATTTAGATAATATTCTCTTTCGCCATACTAATCAAGACTTATCTGGATAAGTGGGGACTATTTAATTACTATTTCGGTATAATCGAGCTATGCGGATGAATAATATCTCAACAACAACTTGCCTGTCAAGTATTATTTTATCCTCCGCATAATATATATTGCAACATTTAATTCATAATAGACTTGACAGATCATTCAAAGCAAGCTAATATTAGCAATCAGCTATACAATTATCCTTGATCGACATTGCGCAATAAAAAAATTACGGATGATGAGCAATGGCACACGGAAGTTTCGCAAGATCGAGAATAGCAGATAGTCTACGACTCGGGCGCGCCTTAAGGCTAATGTGGTTGAGTGGTCCTAGATGGATGATTGCGAATCTAGGATTACTTATAGTCCAAGCTATTCTGCCGCTTGCCATACTATATATGACCAAGCTGGTGATCGATATAGTATCATCTCAAGCAAGCAATTCAGACAAACTGCATCGGATTCTTGTATTTCTCGGAATTTCGGCAGTAATTGCCGTTATCCTGGCAATTTGCCGATCAATTTCCAATCTGGTATTCGTTGCCCAATCAGAGGCCCTCACTTACTACACACACCGCCTAATCCACGAAAAATCCATAAGTGTCGACCTGGAATATTACGACAATCCTGATTATCACGATATACTTCATCGTGCCTTGGGAGAAGCATCTTACAGACCAGCAAGAATAGCAAATGGGCTGACTCAAGCGGGTCAGAGCATTATTTCTGTATTGGCTGTTGCAGTACTTTTGCTAACATTCAGCTGGCAAATTGCATTTATACTATTTTTAGCCGCCATACCCGGCCTTTTAATGAAGGTTAAATATGCTCGTCAGCTTTTTAAGTGGCACATTCTCGCAACCTATGCATTAAGACAGTCTCACTATTACAGTGAAGTATTAACCAAGGATATATATACAAAAGAGATTCGAGTCTTTGGCCTTGGAGAGACATTTTCAAAGATATACCGCCAAGTATGCGACAAGCTCAGGCATGCCAGGCTAAGGCTCGCAATCAACCATATTCCTTCTGAGTCTGCTGCTGAGTTAGGAACCATTTTAGCCCTATTTGGGTCTTACGCGTTTATCGCTCATAAAACGATCGTAGGGGATATCAGACTTGGTTCTCTCTTTATGCTGTTCCAAGCATTTCAGCGCGGCCAAGCATCATTGCAGCAGGCTCTAACAGCATTATCCGAACTATATGAAGATAATCTTTTTCTCTCAAGTCTCGATGAGTTCCTTAAGCTGCCGACTCTCGTCAAGGAACCAAGCAAACCAGTAGCCGTACCCCGACCGATGAAATCAGGTGTCAACTTTACTGATGTTGCATTCATCTATCCGAAGAGCGACAAGTTCGCTCTCAAGGAAATTAATCTTTCCATAAAGCCGGGTGAGATTATTGCGCTGGTGGGCGAAAACGGTTCCGGTAAATCGACACTGGTCAAGTTATTGTGCCGTCTATATGACCCCACCGATGGCTCCATTAAGATTGATGGGACAGATCTACGTGAAATGTCTACTGCAGGGTTAAGACAAGAGATAGGAGTCATCTTCCAGGATTACGCTCGGTATAATGCGACTGCTGGTGAAAACATATGGTTTGGGGATGTAAGCAAAGAACCAAACAAGGATAAAATTGTGGCGGCGGCTAGGCAATCGGGGGCAGACATTGCAATAGAAAATTTAAAAGATGGATACGATACAGTTCTTGGCAAGGCATTTCAAGATGGCGAAGAGCTTAGCCTTGGCCAGTGGCAAAAATTGGCACTTGCAAGGGCTTTTCTCCGAGATGCCCAGATAATAGTCCTTGATGAACCTACAAGTGCAATGGACCCAAACGCAGAATATGAGTTTTTCGAGAATTTCCGTCAGCTGGCCCAGGGACGATCCGCCGTTATTATCAGTCACAGGTTCTCAACGGTCAAAATGGCAGACTATATTTACGTGATGCAGCGTGGGAGGATTATTGAAAGCGGTACTCATGATCAGTTGATAAGCATTGGTAATGTGTACGCGAGTATGTTTGAGAAGCAGGCGCAATACTATAAATGAAAATTGGTATAGATGCGCTCACCCTTGTCCCCGGAAATACGGGAGGCGTGGAAACATACATCAACAATCTCATCAAGAACATCGCAACTATTGATACGCAATATGAATATCTGGTTTTCGCGCTTCCGCAGGCTGCCGATGCCTTAAGTTTCGGCCATAAAAATATACAGGTGAATGTATGCCGGATGTCAGCTATTAAAGGTCTTAACACCTGTCTGCGTGTTTTATATCAGCAGCTTGTTCTTCCCGGCAAGATCAAGCGCCTTGACATTGATGTAATGATCTTCACTTCTAATATTGGATGTTTGCGATGTCCGTGCCCGAGTTTGCTTATTATTCATGATCTTATTCGGCATTATTGTGCAGCGAATCTGCCGGGACAGATAGGATACGTCAGAGAGAAAATTCTTCCTGCCCTTATCGGTGCATCAGCCAGGGCTGTTACGAGAATTGCAGCGATTTCAGAGTTTACGAAGCAGGATATTATAAATCGCCTCGCCATACCTGCTGAAAAAATAGAAGTCGTCCATAATGGTGTCGATGAAAACTTGAGAGGGACTGCCAGTAATTGCAACGGCAAGAATATACTAAGCAAAATTAAGCAGCCTTATATCTTATTTGTCGGATATCATCATCCGCATAAAAATCTTGTGAGACTCGTTCAGGCATTTGTAATGATGAAAGACAGAACTCGAATCAGCCATGCATTGATAATTGCTGGGAGAAAGGAAGCCGGAACGCAGGCCTTAATGCGAGAAGTCCATTCGCATAATCGAA
Organism: bacterium; assembly: GCA_021371935.1. Taxonomy (NCBI): domain Bacteria; species bacterium. The sequence continues at coordinate 401,659 of JAJFVF010000002.1, read as the reverse complement.
GGGACATATTCGTGCTGGGTGCAGTAAGTTCGGATGAGCTGTTGGAGCTTTATAAGGGAGCCTCATTATTTGTATTGCCGTCACTGATTGAAGGATTCGGGCTGCCTTTGCTTGAGGCTATGAGTTTTGGAGTTCCTATAGCTGCCTCGAATGCAGGCTCAATTCCGGAGGTTGTGGGAGATGCGGCCGTATTATTTGATCCTGAAGACGTGAATTCAATGGCGAACACAGTAGAAATGGCACTTCTGGATCGCAAACTCAGCCAGCATTTAGTCAAAAAAGGTTATGCAAGAGTCAGAGAAACCGGTTCTTTTTCCTGGCACGCAGCAGCAAAAAAAATTTTAGCTTTGGCTGAAGAAATCAGCGAGCAACCCTCTGTTGGATTTACACTAGTTCACTAAGAGAGGCATCAAACAGTTGAGCAAGAGCGGGGTAGCCTTAGGTTATATAGGAAAGATTATACGCAGGGAGCGAGAGTTCCGGGAATGCCGGCTCAAGCAAGCGCTTCTTGATGTCACTTTCAAATGCAACTTGCGCTGCCAAATGTGTGGTGTATGGTGTGACGAAAATCCAAGATGGAAAAATGAGCTCGGTGAAGACGAATGGCTGAGAGTTATCGATGAACTTGCGGATTACGGATGCGAACGCATATATCTAAGCGGTGGTGAACCGACAATACTACCCGGCTTTGGCAGAATGATCAAACACGCCAATCTCAGAGGTATGACTGTATCATTCAACAGCAATGGCACTAGACTTGGCGAATGGGCACATGAAATATGCTCATACGCCGATATGGTGTATATCTCAATAGATGCACCCGACGAGCGACACGATGTAATCCGGGGAGTTAAAGGAACATTTGAAAGAGCCGTAAACGGTATTCGCCAATTACTGGATTATAAGCGGGAAAACAGCTGTTCGAGGCCTCGTATTCATATTAGCACGGTATTGACTCAAACCAATGCTGATTGCATTCCCGATATGGTCGAGTTTACTGACCGACTGGGTGCCGACATTCTGTCACTGCACTATGTGTGCGCCTCACCGACGTGGGCTGTCGAACAATCGCTATTGGATGGTGAATGCGTTTCTTCAGAGAGATTTGCTGTTCTGGATGATGAGAAACTTTATGTCGATGCCGATGGCCTTAGGGCTATTCGAGAGGGTTTGAATAATATACCTGAAACAAAGAACGTTTGGGTGCTGGCTGATCCAGTGAGGAGTCTGCCAGACGAGTCTTTTGAGACCGGCATATTTCCGATCAAGCGATGCGTAAATATATCCAATGTCCTAATGGTGATGCCGGACGGTGCAACAACTATATGTCCGCACCTTGCCGAGTTCTCCATGGGTAATGTTCATGACCACAGTATTCGCGACATCTGGGAATCAGATACTCGCAGGCGACTCAAGAATCATTTAAAAAAGCACCTGTTCCCGGTCTGCAGTAATTGTTCGTATTTTAGCTGCACGCTTACTCTAGATCAACTTTTTCGAATCGCACTGCATCGCCGTTTGCCAAATCCAAGTGTCCAGCGGACATTCGACCATCAAAAGAAGGCAAAAGTATGAAAGTTGCGCTTGTACATGACAGACTAAATGTTTATGCCGGTTCGGAAAGAGTGCTCGGACACATACATGAGCTTTTCCCGAACGCACCGGTGTTCACAAGCATCGCAGATATGGATTGCCTGCCTAAATCATGGAAAAGCTGGGACATCCACACGTCAAGCCTGCAACGTTTTTCACTAGCCCACAGGAACCATCGGCTATTCCTGCCATTGATGGCACTTTACTTTGAGCAACTCGATTTATCGGAATATGATCTTGTCATAAGCAGTAGCCATTGCGCAGCAAAATCGGTGATTTGCGGGCCTAATACTGTTCATGTGTGCTATTGTCATTCTCCACTGCGATATGCCTGGACCACTGATCCAGCTTCTTTCTACTCAAAGAGAACCAATCGCTTAAGTAAGTCCATTATGGCTGCCGCAATGCATTGGGCAAGGCTATGGGATTACTGCAGCGCGGCCAGAGTGGATTGCTTTATAGCAAACTCAAATACCACCAAGGATCGAATAAAGAAATATTACAGGCGTGAAGCAGATGTTGTATATCCCGGTGTGGACATTTTTCGCTTTCAGATTAGTGATGACATTGGTGACTATTATCTTGTGCTTTCAAGGTTGGTTCCGTACAAGAAAATTGATCTAGCCATAAATGCTGCTAATAAGCTAAAACGTCGACTGATCATTATAGGCAGCGGTCCTGATGAAAGATTGCTGAGAAAAATCGCAGGCCCAACCATCGAATTTCGAGGAAACCAGCCTGATTATGAAGTCGCAAATACTTTATCTCACTGTAGAGCGCTTCTTTTCCCAGGAGAAGAGGACTTTGGCCTGACTCCTGTGGAGGCTCAAGCATGTGGCAGACCGGTAGTGGCGTATGGCCGTGGAGGTGCCACTGAGACGGTAATCGACGGAATTACAGGCCTGCTTTTCAAAGAACCGACAGTCGATTCACTCTGCGAATCCATCGTTCAACTAGAATCAATGACCTTGAATCCAACTCGAGCACGTAAGAATGCTGAACATTTCTCAATTGAGGCTTTCAAACAATCATTTTGTTCAACCCTAAACGAAAGATTACCCGCTTGGATTTCAGGACATATTCCACCGCCTGCTGCTCCAGCTAGAACAGATGAGGTCATTTATGAAACAGCAAACTATCGATAATGTTGAAATAGACTCACTGCCGACTTTGAAAAAAATTGATAGTGGGCAAACAGCGGGCTGGATTCTTCAAATTGGACTTGGCATCCTGCTTGGATTCTCTGCAATACAACAACTGCATAGCAAATTGCCAATCGATGACGTCTCTTTCCTTCTTGCGACGATGGCAGTGCTGGTGGCTGCAGTTCCCCTGCCATTCATTCCGAGACTGAATATACCATGCAGCAAAATTTGGAATGCTTTTCTAATCATTGGACTGGTTTGGTATGCCTTATTCTCGGTGATGAGTTATATATATTTTCATAGGTATACATTTTTTGAGACAGCCGACAAGCCACAGGCAATTGCGACATTCACACTATCTGCATTGCCCATTGCACTCTTAATAATCATCCTCACCCGGCGAACCAAACATGCCTCGGCAATGCCCTCGTGGATGTTTGCGCTATTGCTATTTGGTATTTGGGGTCTACCATATAATTTACAATTCGGCCAGCTCCCTATCTGGATACTCAGCTTTGTCATTGCTTATCAGGCAGCTTTTCTCGCTCGTGGAGTACGAGTCCTGCTGCTAGCAATATCAATTGCATGCCTGGAATTGCTGGCTCTCAGCTTAAGTTATTATATAGCTCAACCATCTTTTCCACGGTTCGGCGCAGACTCTCTTGCAGGTCCCAGCACTGTCGGGCATTACATGCTTCTAATTATAGGCATATCTGTTGGTTCACTGATTTATGCTTCCAAGAAAGCTCGCTTCCCGGCAATCATCATTACGGGATTTTTTATTGTATGCCTGTTTCTAACTCAAACCCGTGCAGCTCTTGTTGGGATGCTTGCTGGAGCACTCTTTTTTATATTACAACAGCCGCGCAACAGCAAGATAGACCGTCGAATAGTTATTAGCCTGGTGCTTGTCGCTATTGCTGTGGTTCTTATTGTAACTATGCTTACAATAGCTCGCCAGCCACATGAAGAGCGTGGAATGATGCTTGTCTGGGCAATGCGAGAATTTGCGCACAGTCCATTGATCGGAAATGGCATAGGCTCCTGGCACTCATCATACACTGAGCATCTTATTAGTGCACATCTGCCTCTGACTGAAGATCACCTTCATTGCCACAACATTTTCGGCGAAATACTGTGCAATATGGGCCTTGTCGGCTTGTTTATTTTCGTACTAGTTTTCTATTGTTGCTATAAAGTGTTTGCCAATGCGCGAGAATCTTTGGATAACCCGGCTGAACGCAATGCTCTGATCGCCTGTGCAGCAGGAATTTTTGGATTTATATTATCGCTTGCGGTTGATGTAATTTATTGGTATCAAGCTGTCATGCCGATTATTCCAGCGCTGATAGGCACTTGGATGGGCTATATGGCTTCAAAAGACAGCAACTCAGCATCATATATCGTTGGAACGAGTAATATCAAAAGATATATGTTTGCCATAACAACGGTGGCAGGAATGGCGCTGATTTCGATTTTATCAGCTAAATCTCTGCCGGTGAATTATCAAGATTATGCAAAAAAACTGAGTCACAAGTGGTTTGTGATGGGTGATGCCGGCGAACTGCCTTTTGGCGATATCCAGGTCCGGACAATAAATAAATCGGGGAAACCCATTGAAGGAGTAACGTTAACTCTTCATCCATATAGGAAGCAATGTTTCTCCGACAAAAATGGTGATTGTCTGTTCAAGCATATACGAAAAATACCGGTGGGGCAAAGCAATCATCTGAAACTCCATTGCAATGGCTACAAAGATCAAGTAACCGATTTTTCACAGGTGGAGCACGGTCCAACATTACTTAGAATCACACTCGAACCTTTGAGCAAAGGACAAGAAAGATGAAAAGCATGATTTATGAGCGAGGCTTATTATGGATATCACTGTTGATCGCAATTATTGTCATCTGCAGGGGCGGTATTGATCGAATATCTGCAGCTTCACCATCGACAAATACTAATGACAGCTCTCATTCAGTGCGCATATATTCCACCCTTGCAGAAATTAAACAAGCTAAAGACGGAGAAATAATATTCAGACCGTGCAGTGGCAATGAGCCAGTGGTAACGTTCATAAGGATTGAAAAAAACCTGAAGACGAAGGCATCGTGGTTTTCAATTGAAGCTCGTGATGCAAGTGCAGGTTTATGGGTCGAGACAAATCATGGCATGTTTTTGCCTGATCCATTAGCTGAGGGTGACAAGATCGTTTATATGAAAGGTAGACTGGAATCAGTTTGGTACGCAGGACGAGTATTTCGGCTGGCTGCCGTTCCGAAGTATTCGCCGGGTAATCCTCAGGATATACCGGAAGCGATTAGTGTGAGTGTGAGGGAATGTGGTGGTGCTAAAGATGGCAACACTCCCGGTACAGTAAACGCTGTGGGACGGAATACTGATAGTATGCTTATAAAAGTCAAAGGCATATCCAGTGGCTATGGTAAGAATGGAGAGTCTGAATGGTTTTTTCTGGACGATGGAAGCGGAGTGCCCAACGATAATGGCTATAAGGGTGTAAGGATCATGAGAGGCACTGATGTATTTGATCCGAGTGTTCATTTCCCAACCAGAGATGGTACCAGAGTTGAGGTTGAAGGATTGTCCACAAGCAAAGACATTCAAGGCGTTGGTAGAATTCGTGGATTAAGGATCAGATACGATGGCAAAGGAATTGTCAGTGATAGAGTCCGCATGATAGGCAGGTAGTATTGGTCGGTGCCAGGAACTGGAATGGAGATTTTGATGATGAATAAAGTCATTGATCAGGATATAGATGCCGAGTGCAGAGTGTCTTCTTATGAAGTCGATCTCAGTTCCATTGATACAGCACCCACTTCAATGCTTCATAAAGAACTGCAGGCTAGCTCTACAGCAAAGCGCTGGGCTGATCTTTTAGTAGCGATTCTTTTTCTATTTATTACTGCCCCATTGATTTTCATCTTATCCCTTGTCATAAGACGTGACGGTGGGCCAGCGCTTTTCCGCCAGCAGCGAATAGGCCGTAATGGAAAGCTGATTACTGTTCTAAAGCTAAGATCAATGGAAGTTGGAGCCGAAGAGGTAATACGTAGAGATGAGCGAATGCGAGAGCACTATAAGTCTAGTTTCAAACTGGCCGATGACCCGCGCGTAACTCCGATTGGAAAACTGCTTAGAATAACATGCATTGATGAACTTCCACAGCTAATCAATGTCATACTTGGTGATATGAGCCTTGTTGGACCTAGACCCGTGTTATATGAGGAAACTTTGATATACGGTGATTCGAGAGAATTGATCCTGTCGGTGCAACCCGGCATGACCGGCTGGTGGCAAATTCATAGAACTGAAGATACGGATTATCCTGAACGAGTACGAATGGAGGCATGGTATGTCAGCCATTGGTCGTTGCTTCTCGATTGCAAAATCCTGCTGCAAACTTTTCCATATATCATAAAGATGGTCGTGAAGTACCTTGTTAATAAGGAGGTTTAGCTTTACATGCTGCGGAGATATCCGACTAGGTATGTAATATTCGCTAATACACAGTCAATACATCGACTCTTTGATCCAGTCAACTATTGTCTGAGCACAGCGTAGGTGAAGACGTGCGGATTTGCGATCATAGTTTTGAGAAGGCACGCCTGAGACTGCTTCAGGACTGCGAGTGGCAAGAAACTCGGGGTTCAGTTCAGCGGCTGCATTCATAACCTCCAGTGGCGCTTCGAGTCCATTGCACATCTGTATCAGATTATGACCACGTGGAATTTTCTGTTCCTGCTGAATTGTGGCAGCCCTTAGAGCCTGCTCGGCAGCCTGCTGCGCAAAAAACACACTGGCAAAATAAACCCCAGCATCCAGAAGCGTTACGGCTGCTGCATAATTGGCACGCGCCTGCGCCCAGCAAGCCTCCGACATTTTTCTCATACCTGTCCAGCCTTCACGTTCCACTTGTGCACCTTTTATTTTGATAAGTGTTGATACCCTATATTTTGCACAACCAACGCATTAACATTCTAATGTAGCTTATCTTTACAACGGACTTGTAATTTTGCTGATGAGCTGAGTTATGATATACTCAAGTAAACAAATTATACAATTACAAATAAGGGATATTTACCAGTAATGATCAGTCTTAAGTTCTGGAAAGCAGCCTCTCTGAAATTTATATTCTCCACATTGCTGTTCATCACAACTTTTGTTGTATCGCTGCCTGCTGTTTTTGCACGTGAAAAGGTGGAACTACGACTGTGGAACGTTCCAGACAAGTCTATTGCCGACCCTCGTTTCGTGGCGAGACGCAGAGTGTTTGAAGAGTTTTGCCGCAAACACCCGGAAATCAGAGTAAAAGTGCTTTCGCCTCTAGCGGTTCAAGAAGGCCCTGCATATGAAAGTAATGAGTTCCTTGCCATGGCAGGTGGAGTTGCACCAGATGTACTGACCCCATATGTGCGTAAAATCCCAGCCTATCGTCAGCAGAAATTCTGCTATCCATTGAACGATTACCTCACAAGATATCGCAAAAGCACAGGCAAAAATTTTACCGGTATTGCTGCCCCGAGTGCCGCCTGGGAACCGGCCATTGACGGCAAATCGGTAATTGCCATCCCGCAATCGTTTTATGCTCTTGCGCTCAAGTGTGACAAAGCCTGTTTTGCCAGAGGGGCACTGGCAGGCCGCGCTCCAAAAGACTGGGATGAACTCTATAGATATGCGCGCCATATGACAATCGATCCGAGAAAAGAACCTGACTCCAAACCAGGAGACCGCAGGCAATATGGGCTTTCAATGCTCACAGGGTTTTCTGCAGGATGGCACTTTATTGACTATGTATGGTCTGGCGGCGGGGAAGTGGTGCGCTCATACTATCGCAAAAATGATTCCCTTATACCTACGCCTCCACCTATGGCTGACTACAACCATTTGAATATAACAATATCGGATGCGGCAACATACTATCCAAGACTGCAAAACGCCGATGAAACCCTTCGTAAACTGGGTGTGCCGACAGGTTATTCGGCATATGATCTTGAATGGCGAATGGTTACAAACGAACCAAAAGCCATGCGAGCATTCTATTTCTACAGAAAGCTGATCCATCAGCCATGGATGCGCAATGGCGATCATGAGTTTGATATTACGCCGGCGATGTTCAAATCTGGCAAAGCTATAGACCCACAGACCGGCAAAGTATTTGACCTCAAAGACCAGGCTGTCCGTAAACGCATCTATTGGGGTGTCACTCAGGCAAAAGACAATCAGTCCGGCAGGCTCGGAGGAGTGAATGTCTCTTATGCGATGGAAATATCCACTCTCAGTGACGCTGATGTTCTCGATCAATACAAATTCTTTGTTGCGCCTATCCCTTCTTATAAAAATGAGAAGCATGTGGCATACGTTGCGGGCGATTATCTGGCTATAAGCGCGGGGATCAAAGCGGAAGACAAACTAGGCAGGCGCAATGTCAACGCTATCAGGGATGCCGCATGGAAATACATTGAGTTTTGCACAGGTTCCGAAGCGCAGCGCATTATAGCCCAAACGCTGATCGGCTATGGCATGGGTGAGTATGTACGTCCCTCCATCCTAAAAGAAATCGGATACACAGACCTGCTTGCTCGTCAACCGGCAACTATGCGACAGCTCTGGAAAGATATCGAGACAAACGGCAGAGTCGAGCCATACTGCCCCGGCTGGACCAATGTTCAAACGCGAGAGCTGAACATGCCGATCGAGACACTCATAAACGACACGCCCGATCCAAATACAGGCAAGTTCAAATACGATCCCCAGAAAATCATGGATGAGTCTGTACGCAATGTAAACACCATGATATTAGGCAAAATGCCGGATTCAGAGGTCAAGCGCCGGTCGAGGATCGGTTGGGGCATCTTTGCGATAATGGCCCTTGCGCTAGTGTGGGCTGCCAATAAAGTCGTCAAACTTGCAATGAGCAGTCAGGCCAAGGTCAATGACAATGAAGGCTTTGGTGTGGGCGGAAACAAAGAGCGCAAACGGCTTTACGCATGGCTTTTCCTGATACCCGCTGTCGGCACAATACTTATCTGGGCATATTATCCGCTTATGCGGGGAATGATAATGGCATTCCAGGACTATAAAATACTGGGCGGGTCCAGTTTTGTCGGTCTGAGAAACTTTATCGAAGCTGCAAGCGAGCCCAAGTTCTGGCAATACCTACTGCAGACATTCCAGTATATGGTGATGCTTGTCGGATTGGGCTTTTTGGCGCCAATCGGACTTGCAATACTGCTTACCGAAATACCAAAAGGCAAGGTGTTGTTCCGCACTATATTTTATCTGCCCGCTGTGACGACCGGAGTGGTCACACTCTTCCTCTGGAAATGGCTGATCTATGATCCTACGGAATATGGCATCATCAACAGCCTTATCCTTTGGTTTAACACACTGCCAGGTCCGCTCGCAATATTTATTAAACTCGCCGTGCTTGCAATCGGCATAATGATTACTATTTCACTACTCTTGCAGTCTACAGCCACAACAAACTCAAAACGGGAAAGATGGTTGGCTGGTGTGCTGGGGGGCACGCTGGGTGTCATCATTGTCGGCTACCTGGGCAGTCTCCTTTTTACGGGTGGACTGCACGCCGTTTCTACGGCTTTCGGCAGCAAATTCAATTTCAGTATACAGTCGTTCCTGAGAGACCCGAGCCTGGCTATGCTGTGGCTGGTGATCCCGGTCATATGGGCAGGAACAGGTCCCGGGTGTCTGATATACCTTGCCGCAATGAAAGGTATACCGGAAGAACAGTATGAAGCAGCAGACCTGGATGGAGCGGGTTTCTGGCAGAAAGTCATAAATGTCATGTATCCGAACCTGCAGGCTCTTATCATCATCAACCTCGTGGGAGCGGTCGTGGGAGGATTCAAGGAGTCTACCAACATCTTCTTGATGACCGGCGGCGGACCGCAGGATGTGACTATGACAACCGGCCTGTATATCTGGTATAACGCATTCATGTTCCTCAACTTTGGCTTGTCTACGGCCATGGCCTGGATTATGGGCGCGATACTGCTCGGGTTTACGCTGAAGCAGCTTCAGATTCTTAACAAAATCCAATTCCGAAACACATCTGTCGAACAAGAAGCAAAAGGCGCGAAGGGGTAAGGCAAAATATATGTCTCTGGTAAGTGTGGTTGGACGCAAGTCCCTTAAGGTCAGATTAATGTTTTTGGCAATGTATCTCCTGCTGATGGTCGGCGCTGTGACAATGGTCTACCCGTTTTTGCTGATGGTATGTATGGCAACGAGCGGCAAATCCGATTCAGTGGAGTTTAATCCAATTCCTGCATACTGGACAAACGATTCTATCCTGTTTAAGAAGTATATTTTTGATGCCGCGCCGATTGAATCGCTGAGCGTATGGTTCGACAAAGACAACTGGTTTACAGTCCGCGATATACAGGCATCTGATTTTGGTCAATTGCAAAAAGTGCCAGCCAGCCATCGCAAAGCTGCCGCTTCGGATGCACGTGACTTCATAGCAAACGTCTGTCCCGCTGAATTCAAACAGCCGCTCTTCCTGGACACCACTGTTAGTGACAGCCCGTTTGCATTGCAAGCTGTATATTTCAAATGGCTAAAAACCAAATATCACACCGTTTCGGCGGCAAATAAGGCCTATACCGATACTGCGCAGACTTGGGAGGACTTTGGAATTCCAACTCAGTCAGACCATCGTAAGCCGGACGGCAGCAATCGATCAAAGGATTGGCGCAAGTTCATCGAGACGCGCAGTCCTGAATGCACCGCGCTTTTTGATGCGGACACTGTTCTATACAAATTTTTAAGCACTGCCAATATACCAACGACTCTGAAGTCAATCCCAAGAGACGCGAATGGCCACCCTATACTTTCAAAAATCACCTACGATGATCTTATTACAGGAAAACTGGGACCTGATATCAAACATGACTTCCTAACCCAGTCTGCATGGGCAAAATATATAAGGCTCGATATGGCGAAGGCTACTCCCGCTTGGAAAGCATATCTCGCTCAAAACAATAAACCTATTTCCACCCGGCTCACAGATACGGAACCCATCACAGAAACCGATGCGGCTCTATGGAACCGATTCATACAAACCAATTGCCCTCTGGGCGCGATATCGCTGATGAGACCCGAAGACAGTTGGCGGCAATACTTGAAGCACAAATACGCTAATATAGAGGATGTAAACCAAGCATACGGCACCAGCTATTCTTCATTTGAAACCGTCAGAATACCATATGCTGTCCTGCATTATGATTATTTCCTGTCGCATAAAGACTCAATCCGGCGGCAGTATATGGTTTATAACTTCGCCACCGTCATCAACTATATCGCGCTTCACGGTCATGCTCTCTGGGTCACAGTGATCTATATCTTGCTCACCATAGGCACAACGCTCACCGTGAACCCACTTGCAGCATATGCAATGTCGCGCTTCAGGCTTAAGGAGACTTATCATATATTGGTATTTCTGCTTGCCACGATGGCATTCCCAGCGGAAGTGCTGATGATCCCAAGTTTCCTGATGGTAAAAAGCTTCCCTCTCGGTGGATTGCTTGTGGTAGCAGCCTGTACACTAGGGTTTATTTTGTTCCAAAAGAAGTTCGGCTCCAAAATGCCGTTGATGCTGAGCGCAACGCTTGCACTGGTTGTCACAGGAGTGCTTGCGGGTTGGGTGCTGCCACATGTCGCGTCCGCCCTCCATTTCAACATATCCGCAAGTCTGATGAACTCATACTGGGCACTTGTGCTGCCGGGACTTGCCAATGGATATGGTATCTTCCTGCTCAAGGGGTTCTTTGACAGCCTGCCCCCCGAAGTGTATGAAGCCGGTTTGATAGATGGAGCGGGGGAAATGCGTATGTTCTGGAGCATTACCCTGCCGCTTTGCAAACCCATACTGGCTGTCATTGCGCTTGGTGCGTTCGGAGCGGCATATGGAGCCTTTATGCACGCATTCCTGGTCTGTCAGGACCCCAAGATGTGGACACTTATGGTCTTCATCTATGAATTCCAACAAAAACATACGATGCCGATGGTAATGGCTTCCCTGGTAATCGCAGCCATTCCGACTATGGTAGTGTTTATGTTCGCTCAGAATGTGATCCTGCGTGGCATTATTATTCCGACATATAAATAACGAGTAAAAATCGCACGTCTACGAAGGAATATCTGATGCGCTGGTCGAAGTTGTAGCTTCGTCTCTACTTCTACTTTACATCGGGTATGTCCAATGCCACAGATTATTGCCGATAATATCGTCAAAACGTTTCGTGTCGCCCAACGAACCTCGGGCACGTGGGGAGCATTCAAAGGACTGGTACGGCGCAATTATCAAACCGTGCACGCCCTCGATGGCATCTCGTTCCAAATTGAACCGGGTGAACTGGTTGGTTATGTCGGTCCAAACGGCGCAGGTAAATCGACTACCGTAAAAGTGATTTCGGGAATTCTGGTTCCCGACTCGGGAATGTGTGAGATACTTGGTAGAGTCCCCTGGAAACAGCGTGTGGCACATGTACGCGATATAGGTGTTGTGTTCGGACAACGCACACAGCTTTGGTGGGATTTACCCGTAATCGAGTCTTTTGATCTGCTCAAAGATATCTACCGGGTCTCGAATAAAGAATATCTGCAAACAAGAAACGAACTCGTTGAGATTCTTGGTCTGGCAAATCTGGTAGATACGCCCGTCCGTCAGCTCAGTCTGGGTCAAAGAATGAGATGTGATCTTGCTGCAGCGCTCATTCACTCACCTTCAATTCTCTTTCTGGATGAACCTACAATCGGTCTGGATGCGGTCTCAAAACTCGCGGTTCGAGATTTCATAAAACGGCTGAACCATCAAAAAGGAACCACCGTAATCCTCACGACACATGACATGGATGATATTGAAGCCTTGTGCAGTCGGATAATCGTAATAGGCGGCGGACGCATCCTTTCTGACGGCACGCTTGATGATTTGCGCATCAGCGTCAGCACTGAACGCAGACTTATTGTGGATCTTGTTGATGAAAACAGCCAGATCAGCGACCCAGACGCCGAAGTTATCAGTCGGGAAGGCAGCAGAGTCCATATGCGGTTTTATCCTGATCGAATTTCGCCTGCGGAGCTTATATGCAGGATTGCAGGCAAGCATGCTGTGCAGGACTTGTTTATAGAAAACCCGCCGATTGAAGAAATAATCGCACGTCTCTATAGAAAGATAGGCCGATGAGAACATATTGGGCAATAATAAGCGCGAGGTTTCGCATGCTGCTGCAGTATCGTGCGGCAGCAGTTGCCGGTTTTGGGACTCAGTTGTTTTGGGGGCTGATTCGTATCATGATTTTCGGCGCCTTTTATCATTCTACAAAGTCGAGCCAGCCGATGACATATCCAGAGGTGGTGACGTACATTTGGTTGGGTCAGGCACTCTTCGCCATGCTGCCGTGGAGTATGGACAGTGATATCAGAGCTATGATGCGCACAGGGACAGTTGCGTACGAATTGCTTCGTCCTTTGGACCTCTACTGGACCTGGTATTGCCGAGCGGTGGCGATGCGCATTGCTCCCACTGTACTTAGAGCCATTCCGCTAGTGATAATTGCTATGCCATTTTTTGGCATGAAGCCGCCTGCCTCGGCTGGGTCAGGACTCGCATGGGCCGCTGCAATGATCGGCGCTTTGGCTGTCGGATGCGCGATTACCAATCTCATATCCGTCTCGCTCTTCTGGACGATTTCAGGCGAAGGCGCGAGTCGGTTGATTCCAATAGCCGTATGGATGTTTTCAGGGTCTATAATCCCACTGCCGCTGCTGCCCGGATGGGTTCAAAACATATTGTATGCGCTTCCATTTCGCGATCTGGTCGATACGCCCTTCAGGCTCTACTTGGGACATATTCCTGCATCTGACATATGGCTTGTTCTGACCCGTCAAGCAGCATGGACGATTGCACTGGTGATTTTTGGACGATGGATTATATCCCGAGGCACTCGCATGCTGGTGGTGCAGGGGGGCTGATATGTCCAACACGATCGGGCTTTATTTTAGATATGTGACAATTGCAATACGCGCACAAATGCAGTACCGGCTGTCATTCGCCATGAGTGCAATTGGAAATCTTCTGGTCACGGCTATGGAATTCATGATGATGTGGGCTCTGTTTGACAGGTTCAAGGCGCTCAACGGTTGGACACTGCCCGAAGCTGCTGTTATATACGGGATCGTCCATGTCGCATTTGCTATAGGTGAAACGGTTCCACGTGGGTTTGATGTGTTTCCAGGGATGATAAAGTCCGGTAATTTCGACCGCGTACTACTCAGGCCACGAAACGCCGTACTTCAGATATTGGGCCAGGAAATTCAATTCACCAAGATCGGGCGTTTTGCACAGGGATTTTTTGTGCTCCTCTGGGGCGCAAACACTTTGCAGATAATCTGGACACCTGCAAAAATTGCACTAACAATGGGAGCTATTATAGGCGGAGCATGCTTTTTCTTTGGGCTGTTCGTAATGCAGGCTACAATGGCATTCTGGACAATCGACAGTCTGGAGATCATAAATACTCTCACGGACGGAGGAGTGGAGACTGCTCAATTTCCAATCTCAATCTACAAACCATGGTTCAAGCGATTTTTCACGTTTGTTGTGCCACTGGCGTTTGTCAACTACTTTCCATCATTGGCCATATTGGATCGGCCTGAGAATGCATCGCTGCCCATAATGCTGCCCTGGCTTGCACCAGGGGTGGGAGTTGCATTTCTTGTAGTATGTCTACACATCTGGAAAATCGGAGTCAGGCATTATTGCTCGACCGGCAGCTAACAAATTGGGCGCGACTGATTGATCGCGCCCGATATAGCCTCTCAGTATATTATTATAGAATTACTTGGCAACCGGAGTTTTATCGGAAGTCGGTTTGAGCTTTTCTTCCAGGCTCTTGGCTGCTTCCTTCTTGATATTATCTACTATTCCTTTGTATCTCTCGGCATTGACTACAATGTCCGATTCCTTGGTAAACTTCTGCATATCCTCGCGGAATGTGCCTGTCTGCGAACCTTTTGCAACAGCAATCTGCTCGCGGATCATATCCTTCACGTCATTATATTTCTGGATCCGCTGCGGCCGTTTGCGCTCTGCTCTCACAATAACCCACTTGCCGCCATCCTCAAACGGTTTGCTGAACTTACCCGTCTCGGATGAAAAAGCAAAGTTTCTTATCTGGTCTCCGAACTGCTTATCTTCCTTGCCGACCCAGCCGAGCTTACCCTGGCTCTGCTTGAGCATTGGAATGTCGTTGGTCTGCAGGGCAACTGTGGTAAAATCAGTGCCGCTCGAAATCATCTTGTAGGCTTTGTCCACAGCCTTCTTGTCTGAGTTGATAATGACACTTACGAACACCTGAGCCGGACGCTTGAATGGCGAGTTCTTTGCCGCAAGGGCCTGTTCATATGCCTTTTTGACATCAGCATCAGGGACGGTGACACCCTTGGAAACAACATTCACCAGAGCTTGCTGAATGGTGAGCTGTTTCTTGAGATCGTCCATCGTCATACTGCGCTGAGCAAGTACCTTTGCCAGGTCTCCCCCGCTCTCTTTTTTGATCGCTGTAATCTTTTTGTCGATCTGCTGCGAAGTCGGCGCCACGCCTTCCTTCTCGGCAAGCCCTTGAATGAGCTTCTCACCGATGATCTGCTCGATCACATATTGACCCGCCATTTTTGTCCCCTGCTGAGTCTGTACGGGCACCTGCTCGAGTCTTGAATAGAACTCATCTTTCGAGACTTTCTCGCCATTTATCTTGACAAGGCCCTTCCTTCCGCAGCCTGCAAGTAGTGTGCTCAATATTGCCAGTACCACTATAGCGATCAGACTAAATCTAATCTTGTGCATTAAAATGCGCTCCTCTCAGAATTTAATGGAACAGCGCCAAGTCGCGCTGTAAATAGCCCCTCAGCCTCAGGACAGCCTGCGTGTGAAGCTGATAGACCCTGGACTCTGATACCTCAAGAATTTTTCCGATCTCTTTGAATGTGAGACCTTCATAATAGTAAAGAGCAATTACCAGTTTTTCCCTATCAGGCAGTCGGTCGATACCCTCGCCAAGAGATTGTCTCATCGCTGACGACTCTACATCACCTGAAGTGTCTGCGGAATCATCACAGACCACATCCGCCAGATGTATCTTCTCATTGCCTTCACTAGAAAGGACAATGTCGTCCAAACTCAGGAGCGATGCACGGCCTGTGTCGGCAAGCAGCGTATGAAATGCATCCATCTCCAAACCCATCGCTTCAGCCACTTCTTCTTCAGTGGCAGGTCGCCCAAGATGGCTCTCCAGCTCGACATAGGTCCTTTCAAGAGCCTTGACTCTCTCTCTGACCGACCGTGGCACCCAGTCTTCCTCACGCAGCATCTCCAGAATCGCTCCACGAATCAGAGCGATTGCATACGTCTCGAACTTGACTTCGCGCTTGGTATCGAACTGGTCTATAGCTTTTATAAGACCAATAATTCCCGCGCTTACCAGATCGTCACGCTCAACATTTGGAGGAAGACTCGTTACTACACGTCCGGCAGTAATTTTCACCAAATACGCATAATGCTGGATCAGCGTATCTCGCGCCTTCACATCTCCACCGATCTTGTACCTGTGCCAGATCACCTGCAAATTAGGTGCGCTCATTTACAAACTTCCCAACTATCAAAGTAGTGGTACGAGCCTCATTGTACAAGACACACAAGTTCGTGTCAACAGATGAGCTTGCCAATTGCCTATCCGCCTGACAAACTCTTATACGCGCATGTACCTCGGCAGGATTCCCGATAAAACAACTTCTTGTGTTCTCCCAGAAAATATATCGGCTAAAAAATCGTTGGCCTTAACAAAAGTTAATTCAGCATTTCCTGCGAAGAGTAATATAAACGATCTCAGGCGGACAGAACAAACGAATGTGCAAGCGGCTGGTACCGATGCCCCGACATACAAATAAAGTGCTCTCGCCAACATCATCCTTCAACAATCGCATAAGCATATCAGGTGTATATAAGCCGTCGTTGAGCTTGCGATTGGCGCGCATATGTGTCCAAAACCAACTAATGCCGGGAATGCGCACCTGGCCTCCATGAGTATGCCCCGATAAAATCAGGTCCGCACCCCTGGCAATGCCATCCGGCGCTGATGACGGGCAGTGTGTGAGAAATATTATGAAATCCTTTGGGTCAACACCAGCAAAAGCAGCATCTATATCCGCACTGCGCGAATACGGATCATCAACACCTACAATCGTAATGCTCTGACCATCTCTGGTGATCCTGCTTGAGGAGTTGACCAACATATCCAGACCGTCAAACGTCAGCGCTTCTCTGATGATCTGGGTGCTTACCCATGGTTTGTGCTCAGAGTTACCCAAAACGGCAAAAATTGGATCACGATGTGTGATTGCCGAGCACACCCTCCGGAATATATCGGACGCTCGAGGCTTGGATGTAACGTCACCGGTAACCATGCACGTGTCGACCTCGGTCCTGCCGATGATCTCCATCGTGCGTTTTTCCAGCAAGCCAAGCTTGGTAAGGTGCAGGTCTGATATGTGCAGTATCCGGTAGCCGTCAAATGCGGAAGGGAGATTCATAAATACCAACTCCAGTTCCCGCACCTGCAGGTTAAACTGTTCACATGTCATATAGCCGCCAAGGCCTGCAGCAGCAGCGCCCCCAATTATGGCATATATCGTGCTTGCATCCAACTGATATACCAGACTCCTCAAATCAGAAATTAGATGTATGAGGCTAGAAGTAAGAAACCTCGGTCAATCCTGCTAATATCTTACCTCTCCTGGTATATTCTACCATTTTCAGGCATATATTATGGCTTGTCGAATTTTACCAGATCAAAGTTCGAAGTGTCGAACACTAAATATTCCCTGCCTGCGTCGCAGCCGAGTTTTACTTCAACTATCGAACTCGTTTCGAGATGTCCATCGACTGCTTTACCCTCTTTGCCATATGGTTGTAGATCAGAAAATTTAAAAAGCAAATGACGCTTGCCCGGGTCGCTGGGCACGATTGTGCCTGCGTATGCAGCGCCGTCTTGCTGCACGAAGATGATGTTGATCTTCGACTTGTAGCTCTCTACCGGCACATCCAGATCGAATGCCACAGCGTCGTAGCCGGACATGTCTACGGGCTTATCGAAACGCATGACTGGGTATGCCCATCGGTCACCCTCACCCTCAAATTTGGTATCTATGCGCAACACATCAGGCTCGGGATTATTCATCTTTAGTGCGCAATTTTCCGAAGCATCAGGAACCCATTTATCGGGGTCCTTTGCCCAACCCAGCGCTTTGTGTTCATAAGGCTGAAGAACAAGCAGGTCATAACTGAACAGGCTTACACATTGAGCAGGCTTCTCATTTTTAAATTTGCTGTGCACAACAACCCTGAACTCGTTATCACCAACCTTTCCGGCAGGCTGCACTTTGAACGTCAGTACCTGGCGTCCCATCGGTTCCAACGTAACGTCGCGCTTCGGGTTACCGATGCTCCATCCATCCGGCACACTCACTTCGACACTGCCACTGGCTCCAGTCTTATTATTGAAATTGTATGCTTCCACGGTATAATCAAAAGCGCTATGGTCAGCCATCTTATATGCATTCTCTACCTTTGAAACATCCATATTCGCATGCCCGTATATCACGATCCGGGAAGGCTTGAGTTTGGGCAGTCTTCCCGGTGCACGAGGCGTACCAGCCAGCTTGTTCTCGATGGTCTTGCCAATGTCGAGCAGATAGACAGCCTCTGGACCAGTTTTCAGCCTAACATAGCCGTTATTGCAGGCAATCGTGCTCTCGGCACCGAAAATATTTGCCAGGCGCAGCGTCTCCCTGTCAGTCGGGACTATAATCTCCGAGTCTTTGTCCGACCAGACTACGAGCACGTTGCCTTTGGCAGTGGAAAACATTTGAGCCGTGACGACATCATTGCCGGATTTGTATTCACCTTTGTATGTGGACTCACCAATAATATTTGCCGCCGCCGAGAGAGCCAGAAAAGATGGATACGGAGTCATATCCGGCTGCAGCGCTGCCCACTGGACCGGACCCTCATTGTAACTCGGCAAAACGAAGAAAAAGCTCTTGTCCGTGCCAGCCACTGCCGACATTACCTCGAAGCGAGGTATAAACTGGCATTGAGTGCGCTGGTCTTCAAAGCTCAATATCTTTTTATTAGGTCCTTCGGAACCTTCAAGAGCAATGCCTGCCTCCGTGAGCCAGATCGGACGGTCGGCCGCGCCATACTTGCTCAACAGCTCTATGTGAGCCGCCAGTGCGCCGGGATACACGGACGGTTTGTCATAAATGTGCCAGTTGAATATGTCGAAGTAATCTGTTGTGCCGGACTCATACATGCATTGCTCGGTCGGCGTCACCCCTTTTAGCAGCGCACCCTGCAGCACTGTCGCCTTCGGATTACCGTCCTTATAACCCAGATAGATCGCCTTTACCATTCCTGAATAGCGGTCGGCCGCATCCAGCAAAAGACGGGTGTCCGGCTCATTCCATATTTCCCAGACGCTTATTCGACCCGAAAACTCGCTTGCAGCTGCACGAGCGAAGTTATAAAGGTCGCGCAGATCATCAGGACAGATGTTATTACTGCTTGATGGATGAGACCATTCTGGGCTGTCGTGCCACATCTGACAGATATGAACCCCTTCTCTCGCGTATTTGTCCGCAAGTGTCCTGTATACTCCCCAGCTAAATACGCCGCGCTCTTTTTCCGTGCTTCGCCAGGCAAGCCTCTCGCGAACCCAACTTATGCCCGCAAGATGGATCATACGAACCATCGTGTCGTGATTTTCATTCTTGACCAGCCAAGCTCCGGCGACATCCGTGCAGACTCGGCCATCAGCAGGCAGGGGAGCATTGCCTCTGTCTATCACAACGCCTATTGAAGCCGATACTTCTGTTGAGTTGTCTTTGCATTTGAGCAGATACCAACCCGGTTTCAGACCGGTGATTTTGATCTCTGATCCGCTGCCGCTTTTGACGCTGCTGCCGAAGTAGTCGGTCAATTCATAATTGACGCTGCCCTGAGCATCTTTTACTTGTAACGTTATCGCACCGTCTGCCCTGATAGTGTTACCTGGCGCATCGGATGTGATCGTCATAGCAAACGCATTGGGCACACCTATAAAACACAGCAGCACCGTGAGTGATAAAGTCCTGATCATTAACTTTGGCTCCTAAGGATTATTGAATTTCACAAGTTCGAAACCGGATACGTCGAAAGCAACATGCTCCGACCCCGCATTGCAGCCGAGCTTTATTGATGATATCGAATCTGAATCAAAGTGTCCATTCGGATCCTTGCCCATGAAGTCCAGACGCTCAAGATTCTGGAAGAGAAAGACTACACGCCGCTTGCCGATTGTGGGAAGTGTGGAGGCTATATAGTGAGCGCCGCTGCTCTCCACAAACATAATACGCATCGTCGTCGAGCCCATATCCTCCGGCACATTCAAATCGAAAGCCAGACCATCATAGCCCGACATATTCAGCGGCTGTTGGAAGCGAAGTATCGGGTATGCCCACTTGTCCCCCTTGCCAGCAAATGTGAAATCAAAGTGCAGGGTGTTGGCATCCAGGTTGGTCAGCATGATAGTGCCCACTGGAGAAGCCTCTTTTACCCATATCGAGGCGTCTGTCCAGTCCAGTGATTTGCGCTCAGAGGGCTCGACCATACCAGGGTCAAAGATGAATGAACTAATAGTTGGCGCCACTTTTTCATTCTTGAAATTGCCGTTAGCTATGAGCCTGGATGACTCTGCGCCTGGTGAACCTGGTTTGACTTTGAATGTCAGTGACTCCCGCCCCATTACTCCAAGCCCGACATTTCGCTTGGCATCCTCGACAATCCAACCCTCGGGCGCGGCAAGCGTTACTGTGCCTGTGGCAGAGGCTTTATCGTTGAAATTGTATGCATCCACGACATAGTCAAAAACGCTTTGATCGGCAAGTTTATATGCTCCCGCCTCTTTCATGACAGGAAAGTTTGCATGGCCTACAAGCACGACTCGTGAAGGATTGAGCTTCGGCAGTTTACCCATAGGGCGCGGCTTGCCAGTCAGTTTACTTTCAATGGACTTGCCTACATCAAGCAGATAAACCGCATCCGGGCCTACCTTAAGCCTGGCATAACCCATCGGACAGCTAATTGTACTCTGCTGACCGAATATATTCGCCATATGAAGCGTCTGCTTTTCGGTCGGAACGATGATCTCGGACTCTTTGTCTGACCAGGCAACCAATACGTTGCCCTTGGGAGTAGAGAATACCTGCGCCGTCACATCATTATTGCCGGACTTGTATTCACCCAGATAACTTGACTGGCCGATGATATTGGCTGCCGCAGACAGAGCCACAAACGACGGATAAGGTGTCATGTCCGGGTGCAGAGCGCCCCACTGGATATTCCCTTCCGTATAGTTGGGCAGAACGAAAAAGAAGTATTTGTCGTTTCCCGCCGCAAGCGACATAGCAGCGCCGCGTGGCATATATTGACACTGAATATGTTGATTCTCTGAGTTCAACTCGAGTTTACTTGGACCTTCGGTTCCCTTTACCACGACGCCTGCTTCTGTGACCCATACAGGACGAGTTGATGCGCCAAATTCTTTAAGCTGTTCCAACTGAGAAGCAAGAGCACCCGGATATATATCGGGCTTGCTGTAAATATGCCAGTTGAACGTATCGAAGTAGTCTGTGACGCCGGAATCGTATATTCCGCGTGTGAAATTGGTGACTCCTCTGGCAATTGAACCCAGAAAAACACTTGCCCTTGGATTGCCGTCCTTCAAACCGAGATACGCAGTCTTGACCATTCCAGCGTAAAAATCATAGGGCAGACTGCCGTCCGGCTCGTTCCATATCTCCCAGGTCTCTATCTGATGCGCAAAATTGCTCGAAGCCGCGCGCGCGTAACGGTAATAGTCCCTGAGGTCACCCCGACTGACATTATCTTTGATTGCAAGTTGAGTCCATTTGGGAAAGTCGCCCCAGTGCTGACAGATGTGAACACCCTCGGCCTTATACAAATCCGCAAGAGTCTGATATTCACCCCAGTCTATATTGCCGCGCTCCCGTTCTGTGCCGCCCCAACTCAATCTCTCACGAACCCATGGGATACCCGCAAGATGGATCATTTGAACGAGCGATTTGAACGAATCTCCCTTTACCAGCCATGCCCCGGCGACATCGGTGCATACGCGGCCATCCTCTGGCAGTGGTGCGTTTCCACGGTCAATTACCACGCCGATAGACGTGGAAGTTTCCCCTGCTGAATCTTTACACTTGACCTCATACCAGCCGGGTTTCAGCCCAGCTATATCAATTACATTTGTTGACCCATCTGCTATCTTGCTGCCAAAGTAATCCGATATCCGATAACTAACGGCTCCCTGAGCGTCCTTAATTTCAAGCCTTACACGGCTTCCTTCCTTAAAGATATTGCATGGAGCGTTGGATGTTATGGTCAGAGCAGAAACGGGACCGCAAAGTGCGCACAGTACCATCAATGCCGATATTGTCTTGTGCATTTACATGTTCTCCTGGATACAAGCTAATCGAATTTCACGAGTTCGAAATTTGATACTTCAAAAGCCAGATACTCACGCCCACATGTGCAGCCGAATTTGACTTTTGATATTGTTTTCAAGTCAAGGTGTCCGTTCGCATCCGGCACTTTAGCGTCAAACGGCTTCATATCACTGAAAAGCAGGACGACACGATGCTTTTTGCCAAGGGACTTTGTCGCACCCATATAACTCGTGCCATCTGGCTCTACCAAGACCAGCCGGATCATTGAAGAATAGCTGTCTTCGAGCATATTGAGATCAAAAGCTATGCCATCGAAATCGGACATGTCGACTGGCCTGGCAAAATTGAGCGTAGGATAGGCCCATTGCTCGGCTCCGTCGTCATCAAATTTCGTGTTTATGCGAAGCAATCCCGGCTTTGGGTCGTCAATCCTCAATGAGCAGTTTTGGGACGCAAGAGGAATCCACTGGCCTGGAATATTGTTCCAGCCCAGAGGCTTACTGGCAACAGGTTTCACAGCCGCTAGATTGAACCAGAACGAACTGACACAGTCGGCTACCTTTTCATTTGCGAAATTGCCATGGGCAATGATTCTAAACCTGCCCTCCGAAAGTATGCCCGGCTTTACCTGGAAGATGAGTACCTGTCGCCCCATAGGTTCGAGCGTTACATGGCGTACGGGGTTCTCGATGCCCCAGCCATCCGGAGCGACCAATTCGACCGTACCTTTTGCTGCTTTTTTTTCGCTGAAATTGTAGACCTCGACGCTATAATCAAATGCACTTCGGCTGGTAAGCTTATAGACGTCTTCCTCCTTGATTACCGGCAGATCAGAATGACCCATCACAATTACACGCGACGGGTTTAGCTTGGGCAGCCTGCCTCGCGGACGGGGATTGCCGGTAAGCTTTTTCTCGATAGACTTGCCAATGTCGATAAGATATATGGCATCAGGACCAACATTTACATTCAACTCGCCCTTTTCTGTCGAAATATGGCTTTCCTGACCGAATATGTTCGCCATCAGAATGCTCTTTTTGTCTGTCGGCACGCTCATCTGGGTCTTGATGTCCGACCATGCGACCATCACATTGCCCGTGCGTGTCGAAAACACCTGCGCGACTATTTCATGATTGCCTGTCTTGTATTCACCTTTATAGGTAGACTGGCCGAGGATGTTGGCCGCAGCAGACAGTGCAACAAATGACGGGTATGGCGTAAGATCAGGATGCAGAGCACCGAACTGAATACCACGCTCCAGATAAGAGGGCAGCACAAAGAAGAAGCTCTTATCCGTACCTGCCGCAAGTGACATAACTGCATTGCGAGGGATAAACTGACACTGAAGATGCTGGTCATCTCTGTTGAGCAGTTCTTTTTTTGGTCCCTCGGTGCCATCAAGTCTGATTCCACACTCGGTCAGCCAAATTGGACGATCTGTAGAACAATACTGACCCAAGAGATCCATATGATCGTTCAATGTTTTAATGTAAGTTGAGGGCTCATGATAGTTGTGCCAGTTGAATATATCAAAATAGCCGGTTGTGCCGGAATCATACAGACCACGCAAGAAATCGCTTACACCCCGCAATAATGAGCCTTGCAGCACATATGCCTTTGGATTGCCGTCTTTCAGACCCAGATACACAGCCTTTAGATAACCTGAGTAACGGTCACTGAGCTGGGACCAGAACTCGATGTCCGGCTCGTTCCATATCTCCCAGGCCTCTACCTGACGCGAAAAGTGGCCCGAAGCCGCACGCGCATAGTCGTAGACATCGCGAAGATCATCAGGACAGATAAAAATGCTGCTGCTGGCAGGATGAGACCACTTCGGTGAATCATGCCACAATTCATATAGGCGAATTCCCTCGGAAGCGTAGGCATCAGCAACAGCTTGATATTTATTCCAGTCGAACTTGCCCTTTTCCGGCTCGGTCCCTGTCCAACTGAACCTTTCACGTGCCCATGGGATGCCTGCCAATCGCATAATCCGAGCCAAGTCTTTGTATTTGCCGACATCTATCAGCCATGCCGCAGCCGCATCAGTGCATATCCTTCCGTCCTCCGGCAGAGCCGCTTTCCCCCTATTGAGCACGACACCTATTGAGGTCGTTACCTCTGACGCCGAATCGCTGCATTTCAATTCATACCAGCCCGCAGGCATATCCGACAGGTTTATATCAGCAGTTGTAGTGCCGCTTGTTACAACCTTGCCAAAATAGTCGGTTAGCTGATAGCTGACCGCGCCTTGGGGATCATTAAACGTGAACCCAACGGGAGCACCCGCCACAAATATGTTGCCGGGCGAGTCGGATGTGATGGAAAGAGAAAATGCGAAGGGAGATGATACACAAGACAGACCCAATAATACGAGGCAAGATAGTACCTTTGACATCATAGACCTCCGTGTGCTATTTCGGGGAATTACGTTAAGTGATGGCCGGAATAATAACGGCCATCACTTAATTATACATCAACTAAATTAATATACTATTTGTTGGAATAGAATAGCGTGATGTGATTTTTAGTGGTCATCCCTATCATCACCCAGGCCGGGAAGGTAGCCCCATAGCCCATGTGGGTCACTTCGGGCGATTTTGGGATTCATATTTTTTACATGGCCATCGAAGAAAAGATAGTTCATCACTTTGCCGCCCTTATGTGTGCCCGTGCCGACACCAGTCCCGGAATCGCCTTCAGCCCAACTCCAGGAACCATACATATTATACGCGCCAGTATATGCCACTTCAAAAAGTAAAATGTAATGCGACGGTCTGGGCTTCATCTCGGCTGCAGACCACCAAGCCTTGTGATCTTTCCAACTTTTAACAATATTGTATTGCGACCTTGGCTGGGTATTTACCACATAGGTGCGCGGCAGTATTTCTCTTGTCGCCGTGCTCGCGGGACGTTTGACAGTGTCTGAAGGACACTTGAAGACACTGTAGTTCTTCACATACTTGGAGATCGCAATATCCCATGTGCAAACTCGTTCACTTGATACCTGATGAAGTGGGTCAATCAACTCCTCATCAGTCGCCAGATTGCGTGCTGCTGCGGGATACCAGCCGTTATATTCGTCCACATACATTGCATATGCATTGCCTAGCTGCTTAAGATTCGCACTGCACGATGCAAGCTTCGCCTGATCTTTTGCGCTAAGAAAGACAGGATACAGAACAGCGGCCAGGATTGCAATGATTGCAATCACAACTAATAACTCGATTAATGTAAACCCTCTCCTCATAATAATCTACCTCTTCCTAACATCAAATTTGCCCTGCCGCATTATGCCTGCCAGCTAATTGGAATGACAAATTATCACTTTTTATCATAATCATGCTTTGACCGCATGATTCTCTTGCTTACATTACATTATGTATTATGGGTTAGTTTGCGCTGGTTGTCAAGGGCAAAAATATCAATAACTACATCATTTATTATACCAGAATTGTATTGCTTCCAGTTGGTCCCTCTACATTTAGTAGATTAGCAGAGAAATCAGCCTCCCACCACCGAAAAACAACCAATATGTATCGAAAAATGACAATGCCTGCAAATTTCGACCGTCTTCTATTTGTGTTGCACGGTATACAGGCTTGGAGAGAACTATCATAAGGCACACATCGTCATGTTCTGTGGCAGACGGAAATAATTGACATGCCTTCTTGGCGTGGTATAATCAAAACAAGGAATAGAATTGGACCAGATTGATTGCACCGGGGCGTCAATCCCGGTATTTTTTTGTAATGAGGTTGACATGCGAACGATTTACAGGATAGGGATAGGCTTGCTGGTGGGGCTGTGTTTCACGGCAGGATACACAGTAAGACTTGGCATTACCGCAAGAGAGAATACTGCGCTTGTAGAGAAGAAATTCCCATCATTGATACAGGGGACACGAATCGCCGCCGTCAACTTGCAGGGTGCAGACATAAATTTCCAACCCATACAAACACTGTATGTGGTGGTGCAGAACCTCCGTGAGCACTATGTCGAGCAGTTGACAAAGAAAGACGAAGGACTTATGACATATGATGCCTTGCGCGCAATGCTATCCTCATTAGGAGACCCAAATACTAGATTTACAGATCCGGATCAGAAAAAACTGATTCTGGATGCGCAAGATGGAAAATTTCATGGGATAGGGGCAATGCTCGGTATAAAACGAATTAAAACCGATGGCCTCACCGAGGAACACCTGATAGTGATCACCCCTATTCCAACCGGACCGGCAGCAGATGCGGGACTTAAAAGTGGAGACGATATCATCAATGTCAACGGTAAAATTGTGCTTCCTTTCGATCCCTATATGAGGGCAAATAAGCTGGTCAAGGATAATTTGAACGGGAAAATTGATCGCAACAAATTGCGAAAACAGCTCAAATCCGAACAGCAGAGAATTGATAACGGCATCGCAATAATGGACGCTCAAGACCTTTTGCTTTCGGAAGACAATAAGACTGTCGAACTGACCGTGAAACGTAATAATTCAGCAAAAGAGCTGACGATAAAGCTGCAACCGCGAAAGATCACCCTGGCGGCTTTAGCAAGTTCAATAATTGACAATGGTCAAATTGGATATGTAAAGATAAACTGCCTGCGGCCTGGTGTGGAAGATGACTTTGCTTCAGCAATAAACAGCTTCAGGTCCAGTAGCGTGAGCGGGCTTGTCCTCGACTTGCGCCAGTGTGCAAGCGGTAATGTGGAATCAGCGCTTTCAGTTGCAAAGCAATTGACACCAGGCAAAAGGTTTGCAATTCTGCAAAAATCCAGGGACAGAAAGTCGAATATTGAGATCGCAGGAAATCCAAGCACAGCCTGGAATAAACCTGTGATAGTCCTTGTGGATTCGAGCACTGCACGTACAGCCGAAGTGTTGGCTGCGGCCCTAAAAGAAAATGGAACAGCTCGGCTAGTCGGCAAAAAGACCTATGGCGATTCAGCATATGTGACTTTGATAGAGCAAAAAGATGGCTCCGCAGTTCTTATGACAACCGGCAAACTACTTACAAGTAAAGGCAACGACTTCACCGGTAAAGGGATTTCAGTTGATGTCGACGTAGCATCCGGCGATAAGAATGATACGCAGCTAAATGAAGCCGTCAAGCTGCTCGCCGCCAATGGAAATAGGAGTTAAGCTTGATGAAAAGAACACGGATCGCACAGGTCATTTTAATTATATTATTGCTGTGCGCAGCATTTGGGATGGGATTTATTGCCGAAGATGTTCGAGCAAGCGGATTCAATATTTCCAAACTGGTCGCATCTCTTCAATTACTGCCTCAGAAGATCGAGAACGCGCAGGGCAGCAGTGACAACAAATCAGATAAAATAACACTGCCTCTTATCGATACATATTCTTCGGTCATGGAGCGCTTGAAAGCCGACTATTATGGCGATAAGGTAGACGAAAGAGAGCTTACTTATAGCGCCATCAGAGGCACACTTCATGCGCTGGGCGACCCTTTCACGCGATTTATGGATCCGGACGAATATAAAAGTATGCGTGAAGAAAATGAGGGCACTTTTACCGGAATCGGCGCTCAATTGGACACAAACAAAAAAGGTGAGGTCTATATCAAGGAACCGTTGCCTGATACACCCGCGCAGCGGGCTGGCGTCAAGAGCAACGATGTAATCAATGCTGTTGATGGAAAATCGATCAAGGGAATCGATATAGAAGATGTGGTTAAGTTGATTCGGGGCAAGGCAGGCACAAAAGTCAAACTCACAATCAGACGCCCAGGACGTGCAAAAATGCTGGACATTGTGATTACTCGCCAGGTAGTCCAGTTCCAGAAAGTGCGTTCGAGAATGATCGATGAAAAAAGCGGCATAGGTTATATCCGCCTCTATCAGTTTAATGAAAAGAGTGATGAGCAGTTCGATAAAGCAATGGGTGAGCTTGAAAAGAAGCATCTGAAAGGATTGATACTCGATTTGAGGGGCAATCCCGGCGGT
Source organism: bacterium (assembly GCA_021371935.1). NCBI lineage: Bacteria > bacterium. The sequence continues at coordinate 373,355 of JAJFVF010000002.1, read as the reverse complement.
CTCCTACAGGTCGCAGTGGATATCGGCAGCCGGTTTATCGAGAGCGGTCCTGTTGTGATAATCCAGGAACGCGGTGGACAGCGCAACCCGTTATACGTAGAAGAGGATAAGCATAACCATAAACGCTATCCATTGGTTGTGCTGGTAGATAGTAGCAGCGCGAGCGCATCAGAAATTGTATCGGGAGCAATAAAAGACGATAAAGCAGGCACACTGGTCGGAGTGACAACATTCGGTAAAGGGCGGGTTCAGACTATTATGCCGCTGCAAGACGGCTCCGCTGTGGCAATCACTACAGCTAAATATCTGACGCCAAATGGAACCGATATCCACAAGAAAGGCATCACCCCTGATGTTGTGGTGGAACAGCCAGATATCGACACTGTGCTCAAGAGTTTGCCAGAAGCAGAAAAAGAAGACTATGATCCAAGCGATCCTAAATATGATGTGCAGCTATCAAAAGCAGTCGATGTCCTCAAAGTTAAACTCGGGCTCCTGCCCAAAAGCACATTAGATAAAATGATGAATACTACAGCCAAACTAAACAAGTAAGGCACTGATACCTGCAATGCAAATAGCAGCCCCGATGAAAATGTCACCGGGGCTGTTTTCTATGTTATATTATGATGATTTTACTCCTCGGCTGGAATGCAGGTCCAATCGCTCGCAGAATTGGTAATCAGCCTGTAGACATCATATTCACCTGTAGAACTGCCATGCGGATAGTATGGGTCAATATGCTCTATAGAAAGAACGCCCGTAGCCATTAAGTAATCGCCTGTAGCGACCTCTTCCCCACCTATGACCTTAACCCTTACTCCCTTGATGCCACCATATGGATCGACAAGGCCTGTTCCATCATCTACCTGGCATATCTGGGCTCCCTCAGTGTAATCATAATTGGAATCCGTCACTTTACCCCATAACCTTACGCGAGACCCCACATTACATACATATTGCGACGCATATAGCGCTATCTGATTGCAAGCACTGCCTCCAATACTCTTCTGTGACATTCCGAGCGGGTCGGGCAGAGTAAACGGTCCTTGTGTAGTTGTCCAATCGTAAGCAAACAGTGTAGCTTCTTTCCACGCATACACAGGTGCACCCTTAATGGTTACCTTATCCCCCACACTCGGCGGTGTGCCTCTGGATGTGTCAAACAATACGGCTATACCTGCAGGGATATCAGCACACTGGATATATCTGCGTGGATATGATGTGCTTGTATACGAAACCGATGGTGCTTCAGCAGTAACCAGTGCATCTTGGATCTCTGCGCCCGTACACGTCGCCATCTCCTTTAGGTTACCTATACTCATAGCAACCGGCGCACCAAAGGTGGCATCATCAAGTGCCACGACATGCTCCTCCGAGTATTTGTTGACAACGTCAAGAAACACAGTCACAATTCCACCGCTGCCCGCTGTTGCCGTTACTCCACCTGTATGCCACTGATTGTTGTTTGTTGGTGAAAATCCCGTCCACCAGACAATGTCGCTGTCTGTAGGATCGACCCCACCATCCGGGTCTATGCCCAGTCGAAACTCAGTATCGTAGAAACTGACGCTGTTGTTTTGTGTGGCAAAACGTGCACACAGTGTACATAACTGGCCCGCAGACCAATATAGCCTTTGGAAAACGCCACCATTTTTATACTCTGACGTCGTTTGGGCACCAATAAAGTATGAGCCGTCATATGCCTTAATTTGTGCAGATGACCAAGTTTGTGTTCCAGACGAAGGATATGGCCCAATTCGACCGTCTATATCTGTGCTGCCGGTAATCGAAGACTGATACAACACCCATGGGGACAAATCATTCTCAAAGCTCGAATTTTCGAGGGATGACACAGGGTCAGGATATGTGTGGAATGTCTGATCATCCGAATGAACCGACGTATATAGAGACCTGCTTGCCCAGACTCGGAAATGATAATCACTATTCTCATCCAGACCAGTCAGATGCACTTCATGTTCTGTAGTAAGCTCGGTATCCAAGTCGCTCGTGCTGCCATAGCTTGTTGTTTTGCCGTATTCGACCTGAGATGTAGAAGCAACATCAGTGTTCCATTTTATTATCGTATCAAGGCCTTCGGTTGCAACCGATATGTTGGAAAAGCATATCGGCAAGTCGAACGTGCAGTCGCCGGAATCTGTATCATATGCATTGGGAGCAGTACTTGTCGCTATGAAATGATATTGACTCGACGGATTGAGGTTTTCCAGCAAAAGGGAATGATCAGTAGTCAGAGTGTCATCCTGCACATAAGAACCATAGTTTGTATCTAGTCCATAGTCCACACGGGATTTAGACGGTATATCGGTGGTCCATTCGATGCGAGCCGTTGTATCCGGCCTGTTGGGATCATCACCTACATTTACAGTGGGTCCACTGGTAATGTTTATGTAAGTCTTTATGCTTACATTGTCCCAAAGAGATGATACCGTCGCATTATCCTCAAGTTGAGCATTCTCAATGAACAGCGTATATGTGCCGGAGCCATATAGATAAACCGTGGCTGTCTGCCATGGATCATAATCACCCCAGTACACAGATGACCACTGTGAAGCATCATTTCTGTCAGATGTGGAAAAATCTGCAAGACCTACGCTTACGCTGCAGCCGTCGGCTAAAGGTCCCCAGTTTAAATAGGTGTCATAGCCCTCTGAATATGCCCTGCCACTTATTGTAATCTCGGCAAAACCATAGCCCCACGTGAAAACTTGATACACACCTCCATTTTTCGGTGGGTCTGTTGGATATAGTGATTGTAGACCACAAACATTGCTGCCATCCGGCGCACTCGTTGATGCAAATATGTCAAACACACATGGTGAACTACCTATACATCCCGTAGTAGGCAAGGCACCATTTGTGCTTCCAGCATAAGCTGTCCACCCGGTTAAGCCGGATTCAAAACTGGGATTTGTGATGGGATTGTCTATGCACGAAGCAGGTGTGAGGATGACGAACGTCAACACAATGCTAATAACAAAAACTTTAGTCATTGACATTGCTCGCCACCAGTCCCATCCTGAAAGTTAGAAGTTGGAATCAATAGGTTGGAAGCCTCTACCCAAACATTATACTAATAATAAGAAATATCAGATTGCTGTCTTGGTCTGAGATTTGGCTGCACTGTATCATTTATTATAACTGTGCTGGAAATGCATGTGACAGCAACAATATCCCCCTTGCCGGGTGGATTTATCGTGCTGCCTGTTGCAAGATTGCTGTAACTTACACGCACTCCGATATTGTCACTCTCGACATCGTTTTCGATATGCATCGAACCATCTTTAAGGCCGGTACCATCATTAATATAGAAAAACTCATTTGAAGTATCAACCCAGGTTACAGCACCCCAGGTCTTGATAAGGAGTCCAATATTGTTGGCACCTGCTCCATTTTCAACGCCAGGAGTGTATTCATTGAGAGCCGACCCGCCAATTGCCCGATTGTTTATTGCAATAGGCTGCACTTCTTCAGCGTATAGCACGGCAGAAAGAATAACGACCATGCAAACAGATATAATCAATGTGAACAGCTTCATCAGGTCACCTCGATTTTTACACCTAATTGTTTTATACCTCAAAAATAGTCCTTTGGCAAGTGCAGCAGGCGAGTTTTTAGACGTTTACCGTGAATTATTCAGACTAGACTCGGAATGACAGTCATTGGTCGCCCATCGTGTAACAATAGCTTGCTCTATGTGAGCATATAATCACAGTGATTGTTTTCCCAACATATATGATGTTAAAACTCATGCAGGCAATAAAAAAGAGTGGCTGCCTGGATTTTACTCCCTGCAGCCACCCCTATGGGGGAAGTCCCCCTTAAATTCATAGTGGCCGGATTAAATTACTAACTTAATACATTGGTCGGTGTTGACCGACCCACCTAACTTGGAACTAGCTGCCCGGAATGATCAGGGCAAGGTTGTCCTTGAAAGTTAAGAAATAGTAGCCATAGCCTGGCGCCATTTCCTCACTGTCACAAAGATCATAACCCATACTGAAACTAGTCTGATATACTGCATCAAATCCAGTCATTGAGCCTTCACACCACCCTGCTGCAGCGGCATCAGCCCAAGAAAGCAGCTGTACGCCATCCGTCAGTTTGAAATTGTCACCCATACTGCTGACAGTAACAGGAACACTGGTGTTGAATGGAGTGCCGATAAGATGCCAGCCGCCGTTGTCCAAGCCGTCCAACTGATCTCCAGGCAGAGATATCCACATATCCGTCTTTACCCCTGCGGAAGGAACTCCATCAGCAAGACCATCATAACTTACAGTGTAGCTGCCATCGGATAGCAACCAATAACCATCACCTAACAAAACACCAGCAAAGGCATCAGGGTCAAGGTCATCATAACCAATAGAAGTCTGACTTGCTGCATCAAACCTGCTAAGGTTGTTAACAATATTGATGCCAGTGAACACATCCAGAGGATCGGAATTCAGTGGAACGAGTGGAGCACTGATACAGTTCCAGTCCACGTAAACATCGTATGTCGCTGTCTCAGCCATCACTGCACCTGCCAAAACCACCACCATTGCAAGCACTAAACCTAATGTTCTCATCTTTTCACCTCCTTTCAGTATATTGAGCTTTGAATTAAGAGTTAACATAACTATCCACCTCCCCCTTTCAGATTGATTAGACTGAGTCAATCTTTCTAGACCTCCCGCCTGCAATATAGCATGCACCCTGAGGCCTGTCAACCTGGTAATATTACTGGATAAGTGCGAGTCTCAAAACATGTTTTCCCAGACGACTCTCGATGAAAACCATCGAAGATCATTCATATAGTTGCCCTGCCCTTTAGCCGGCAGCGGCTTTTTGTTGCTTTTAAGATCCCCTTTGAGGAAAGATTGCCGCCGACCGAATGATCGGCGGCATAATTGGTGCACCAAGAATTTACTTGGCTAGCGTTTACTTTCTGCGGCGAATGCCAAAGCCTACGAGGCCGACAAGACCGCTGAGCATAGCGACCATACTGCCCGGCTCAGGGACTGCAAGAGTCAAATCATACGTCTGACCCTCGGAAACATCAAAATACCACGTAAAGAGCGGCGCAGTGGATGAGCCATTTTCCGCACCGGTGAATGTGTATGATGTAACGGATTCTCCATTACATATAGCGGACCCACTATCAATAGACAGCGTTACCGGCTTAACAACGTCATATGTCCCGGTCGGATTCCAACCAATCAGTTTGATCTGATCACCGACAAAGCCGTCCTGCTTCCATATCTTGATATGCCAAGTCGCATTGGTTGTAAGTGGAGCACGAAGGTCTTTGTAATAACCATTCATCGCGCTACCAACACCTAGATCAAAGCAACCAATACAAGCCAAATCACCAGTGCCGGCAACGTTATTTGCATCGTTGCTATCAACCCCATCCAATGCACCAGTCCTGGTGCCATAAATCGCAGAGCTGTTAAGGCCTTTTGAACCCGCTGCGTTGGTAGCCTTCAAATAGACCAACCAATCTGTTTCCGATGCGCTGACCATTGCGGCCAAGCCCATCACCATTGTAAGAACGATACCCAAAACGATAAGTTTCTTCATTGTTTCACCTCCTCCTCTCCGATTAGAAGATGCGATATTATCGCGTATCCCTGTGCTCAGCAACTGTTTCCCCCTTTCTAGCTCATCTGAACTTTGCGGAATTCTCACTCACTTGCATATGTTGCAAATTTCGTGCCAATTCGGCTGACTCAGCGGTGCACCACCAGGGGAAATAAGAGCACAAGCCTTAAAACCAGTATTTTGACGAGTCGCGTTAGGTTACTACCCTCCCAGGCGTCTGTCTAAAGGCTTGGGTTTCCGCGCCATGAAGATATTGGCGGAATTCCGTCCTTCCTTTCACATTTCACTGTCCGGCCTCTTCTAAACGAGAGGCTCTTTATTAACAGTGCTAACAAAGTGCTGTGTTGGCAGTTTAACATCGGAACGTCGGGTTGTCAACCCTTGTTAGATAAATCAGGTAATTATACCTAATCGAACCAGATCCTGCCCTAAAAAAGGCCGGGTACAGCCAACACTTACAAGTGTAATTTATCACCACATTGCTGAGCTGTCAATGGCTTTTTTTGACTTTTTTAAGCACAGTAAGTAAATCACGGTTGGTCGCTTGCATACCACTATAGTTGTTCACATCAGTAAACCACATACAATCGTGCAATTTACTGACCGTAAATTGCTTAGCAATATAACAGGTAATCATTACAGGCGAACTGCATCATAACTAAAGTCCGCATATATTTCACGATTTTACAGAATGGCTTGCACAGAAACCGGAAGGATAAAGTAAACCGTATATATAACTTGTAGGCAAAGCACCAAGATCAGGGTATTTGGATGGACAACAGACTGCCTGCCCGCCTCGGGGCAGTTTTTATTATTATAGCGCTTATATGTCCCCTCATAACGGGATGCGGCAAGAAGCAGCCGGAGAACGTCACAACCATACGATTCAGCTGTTGGGGAAATGATATTGAAGAAGTCAATATCAGAAGCCTGGTTGCCGAGTTCGAGAAAAAACACCCAAACATCAAAGTAGACCTCGAAATAATGCCCTGGTCACGTGTGCTCGATAAACTTATGATTTCCAGCGCCGGGGGAAGACCGCCGGATGTCACCCGTATCAGTTCGCTGTGGTCTGCACCGCTTGCAGCAAAGGGACTTCTCGAACCACTGGACTCCTATGTAAAGCGAGACAATTTCGATATAGACGATTTCTATCCGCAGGCTATAGAGGGCTGGGGAAAGTATAACGGTGTTCTATATGAACTGCCCACAGATATAGAAGTATTTGCGCTCTATTATAATAAGGAAATGTTCGACAAATACAAAATACCCTATCCAGAAGACTCATGGGACTGGGAAAAATACGTCGAGGTCGCAAAGAAATTCACCAGGGACCTTGATGGAGATGGGCAGTTGGACCAGTGGGGAACCACAATCGATGTGCGCTGGCAAAACTATATCTTCCAAAATGGTGGAAAAATACTCGGCGAAGACCGAAACAGATGCATACTTGACCAGCCAGCCGCGTATAACGGGCTGCAGTTCAGAGCGGACCTTACCAACAAATATCACGTGGCACCTAATGCGCAGGAGGCCGCCAACGTGGGAACCAACAAGCTCTTCACATCCGGTAGGATTGCAATGTGCATCGGAGCAAGTTATATCGCGGAACTGGTCCTCAAAAAAGAAGCAAAATTCGATTATGATGTGGCAATGCTTCCAAAAGGTCCCAAAGGCAGGGCAGCAGCATTGTGCGGTGCAGCGTATGGTATGCTTGCCCGCTCAAAACACAAAAATGAAGCCTGGGAACTCGTTAAATGGATGACTGGCAAGCAGTACCAACGGCGGACGGCAATTACGCTCCAAATATTTCCAAGTCGCAAATCCGTTGCACAATCAGGCGCGTATTTGTATCTCAATGCTCCACCAAAGAACAGAAGAGTGTTTGTCGATATGATCAAATATGGCCAGACCCTTCCAATGGTTTCGTGTGCACCTGAGATGACTCAAGTCACAACAAATGAATTGGATTTGGTTTGGCTCGGAAGGGAATCAGCAGAGCAGGGATGCAAAAAACTTGTGCCCCGTATAAATCAAATGCTCAGGCATAGCGACTGACGGCTCAACCACAGACATATACTATGGCTAAAGAGAAAAAATCACTATTACAGCGCAAAGAGGCAATAGAAGGGTATCTGTGCATCAGCCCATGGCTGGTAGGATTTCTTTTCCTTACCCTGGGACCGGTCATCTTCTCGCTTGCAATGAGTATGTATAAATGGGACATGGTCAACCCACCACAGCCAGTGGGGCTGGGAAACTATGCCACGATATTTACCGATGATGAATTGTTCGTCCAGTCGCTGAAAGTAACTGCCACTTATGCAGTCTGTGCAGTGCCGCTCGGCATGATATGTTCGCTTGCACTGGCAATGCTGCTCAATCTCAAAGTCAAGGGTATGCAGTACTTCAGATCTATATTTTATATCCCTGCGATTCTGCCCGGCGCAGCAGTAGCAATGGTCTGGCAGATGGTCTTCAGGCCGGAGTCCGACGGCATCTTTAACGCGATTCTCGGAGGCATTGCACACCTGCTGCATATAGCTTTCGCACCTATACCATGGCTTACCAGCCCGGATTGGGTGCTCAGGTCGTTTATAATAATGAGCCTGTGGAGTGTCGGCGGAGGAATGATAATCTACCTGGCAGGACTGCAGAGCGTGCCTACACAGCTTTATGAGGCCGCCGAGATTGATGGTGCAGGCAGTTGGCAGAAATTTCGCAATGTGACGCTGCCGATGATCTCGCCGACACTCTTTTTCAACCTGATAATGGGCATCATCGGCAGCTTCCAGGTCTTTACCAGTTCGTTTATCATGACCAGTGGAGGACCGGCAAACGCCTCGCTCTTTTATGTGCTTTACCTATATCAGAAAGCATTCAACTATCTGCAAATGGGGTATGCCTGCGCACTGGCATGGATATTGTTTGCAGTGATTTTGGCACTTACACTGTTTGTTATGAGCACATCGCGCAGGTGGGTCTATTATGAGGCGGAGTTGAAAAGATGAGCAAGACTAATGTTGCAAAAAAGAGGCCGGGGACGGCCAAGAAGAAGATGTGGATGTCCATCGCTTATGCAGCGCTCATATTAGGTTCCATTATCTCGCTCATTCCGTTCCTATGGATGCTGGGAACATCATTTAAGGACCCCACAAACGTATTCTTGGACCCGCCACAAATATGGCCGAAGCCCTGGCTGTGGAGCAATTACAGCAAGGCTTTTTCCAAGATGCCTTTTGCATTATATACATTTAATACAGTGCGTATTACGGCAATATGTATGTTCGGTCAGATGCTCTCATGCTCGCTGGTGGCATTCGGCTTTGCAAGGATGCGCTTCCCCGGCAGAAATGTTCTGTTTGTGATGCTTCTCGCAACAATGATGCTGCCCGCGCAAGTCACGATGATCCCTGTCTTCAAGATATTTGCCAGCCTCGGCTGGTATGACACGATTTTGCCGCTCACTGTGCCGTCATTCTTCGGCTCGGCATTCTTTATATTTCTGCTGCGGCAGTATTATATGACGGTGCCGCATGAGATGGACGAGGCCGCTCGTATCGACGGAGCAAACACCTGGCAGGTATATTTCAAAGTGCTTCTGCCACAGGTTAAGCCTGCGCTTGCGACACTGGCGATATTCTCTTTTATGAGCCACTGGAACGACTTTTTAGGGCCGTTAATTTACCTTTCCAGCCCGGCCAAACGAACCCTCGCACTAGGGCTTTATGCTTTCCAGGGACAGTATTTCACCGACTGGAACTACCTGATGGCTGCTTCGGCTGTAGTAATGCTGCCTCTGCTGATACTCTTCTTTGTGGGACAGAAGTACTTTATCCAGGGCGTTGTTATATCAGGGGTAAAAGGCTAAAGGGTCAGGATTCGAAAATCTTGACCCAGATTAGGTTAACCAGTTTATGCCGGGCAAGGCTTTGAGCACCTGGCTTTGAGCGCCACTTTGATAATTTCAATGGCATCATCATTAGTGAACTCGTCCATCCAGATTGAAAGGTCATAGTGTGCGGACTCGACCTTTTCCCTGCCGAACGCTTTCTCAATAAAATGCTCACGATCCCTATCGGACTGCCTGATCTTCGCATCGGCCTGTTCGCGTGTAAGGTCTTCATAGGTCATCATGTTCGCGATACGACGGTCAAATGAAGCATCGATCCTAATATTCAAAGCCTTCGGTAGTAGCAAATTTGCACCGCGGCCAAGGATAATGGCATTTCCAAGTCTGGCAATTGCCGCCACTGCGTGAGCAAGATGCTTGATATAAATGAACCCACCGACTTCATGATCGCCTAATGCCGCACGAGCAAACAGCTCAATTTCAGACTTGGTGTGCTCATCAAACTCTTCCACTACCCTGCGCGATACCGATGCATCCTCAGCCATAGCGTCGAGCAGTTCTTTATCCCACAAGCTCCAACCGAGGTCATGAGCGAGCTTTTCGGCAATTATTCTGGCACCGCTGCCCATTCCTCGAGAGATTGTAATTACAGGATGATGGCATACAGTGCCCGAATCCTGCAACCTGCGGCGGGCAAGCTCCGATCTACTTACTTGCTGATTGACCAGTTCTTCGATGTACTTTGGCATCTTACTCCCCTGCCTTTCGATTCGAGTCACTTATGATTGCAATTAGCCTTACATGTACTATTTCCACATATCCGCGTCTGTCCCTGCGTTACAAACGTCTGATTTTTCACCTCGCCCAGACGTTTAACTTCAGGTCATTTGCCTGCTCGATATTTATATCTCTGATCATAACAGTCTTTTGCTCACCGGGGATGAGGTCGAAATAATTGTCTGATGGACGAGCAAGATGCGGCAGATTGGATAGTGTAACATTGCGAGCGTAAGAATCGACTGATATCACCATTTCATGGGTGGTCTCTGAAAGCTGCTCTCTGTGGACCAGGAGTTTCGGCAAAGGAAAATGCATTTGTGACCAGGGCAGAGCAAAGTACACACCGCGTGCTATCACCTCTTCGCGTACCTCCAGCATAGCGACAAGGCACTGCCTTGCCGGATCGGTTAAGACCTTATCCAGCGGCTCACTCTGCCAGGCCATAGCTGATGAGTTGGGTTCAATATTCACCTGCACTTCCCACGTGTCTAGCCCGCACGCGTCAAATGTCATCACACCGATTTTTAACTTGCCTTCTATGCCGTGCAGTCGGTCATCCGTACATATGTATGCCTGAAGCCGGCCACCAGCCTGCCTAAACGATATTATCACCGTATCAAATGCACGTTTAACATAATAGTATGCCGGCTTTGGAGATATGTAGCTGTCAACCAGGCTGGAACTGATTGCCGGACGAGAATCGTTAAAAATATCCAGAAGTGCGGAATCAGTTTTCTGCCTGTCGCACCTGCGGCTCTCTATCTCGGCCTTAAGCAGTTCTCCCTGCAAAATGCCCGCATATGTAGCAAACTGCTCGGCAGTCTTGAACTCGCCCATCTTATGTTTCGTAAGCTCGATCATGTCCGCTGAGCAGCCATGATAGGTCATCATCTCACTGTCCGGTGGAAAAAGCTGTTCCTGGGATATAAATCTGCGCAGAGAGTCTATCTCTGGCGGACCGGAAACATGAAGGGTGTCGGCAAAAAACGTATTTGATATGACTTGGCGAGAATGATCGAATTTCCTGAGCACTTTCTGGATGTCGGCGGCATCATTACCTGTCCAAGCCGCAACAGACGCATGATTGCGCAGGGCTTTCAAAGCAGCCTCCGCATCTTCGCCCTTATCGGCTGTAGGCAGGCTCTGACAAAGCATAATGCCCATCTCATCGCACGTCCGATAGAAAAGAGTGCCCTCAATTCCCTGAACCACGAGCAAATTGATACTCGCATCCTTCGCGAGCTCGACAAGTTCGTGATAGCACTCGTCCGGCGAATGCGAGATGTTTGTCCAATTTGCAGCCTTTGCAAATATCATTTCACCATTGACCAGCAGTGTCGGACCAATTTTGCCCTCAAGTTCGATAAAACTGATATTCCGCACACCAAATGAAGCCTGGGTGACATCCTGCACTTCCTCCTCGCAGGTAATGCCCACCATACAATTATATAAAGACGCCTCGCCGACTCCGTTCGGCCACCAGAACTCAGGCTCTTCTATGCGGATAACAGCCTCGATGACCCCGCCGAAGGGCGATATATAGTCGTCGATCTCAATCTTCTCTCGATTCTCACCTTTGGATACGACTATCGAGGCCACAACACGAACATCATCTTGAGTGTGGTTCGCGACTTCGATATAAATCCACGCATTTGCCCAACTGCCCTCGAGATCCGTGTCGATGTGGATGTTCTCCATCGAGACAAGGTCGCAGGAGATAAGCCTCACATCACGGCACAATACTGTGCCCGGCTCGAAGAGTATTTCAATGCTGTTGTCTCCGGCTTTTACGGCATCGGTGACATCAAGTTTGCGCTGGATCAGTCCACCCTCTGCTTGGCCTATTTCACGGCCGTTGAGGGTAATCGCTGCAGTAGCGCTCACACCGTCAAGTTCAAGATATGTCTGTCGTTGAAGAAAATCTTCATCTACCGCGAATCTGCGCTTGTATAACCAACGCTTCTCGCGAACCCATTTAGTCTGCTCGGCATTCATGCCGAAATCCGGATCAGGAATTTTGCCTGCATTCATTAAATCTTGCTCAACCTCACCGGGGATCTGAGCAATTACAATATCCGATCTTTTATCGCTTTGACAAAGCTGCCAGGAGCCATTTAGGGACAGAGTGTTTTTCATAAATTAGAAGATTTCCCTTTTTCCTCCAGATAAATCCTTTTGAAAGACACATCAACGAACGAGGTGACTTAAAACTCAAAGTAAATCGGCGTCTTTGCCAAATTCTGATCGGAGGCAACATCCATAACGGCCTTCGTTACCCGCGCAGACACCTTGTCGTTAAATGCGCTTGGGATCACGTAGTCGGGCCTCAGCTCATCAGGCTCTATTACAGACGCTATTGCTTTTGAAGCGGCAGTGAGCATTTCGCGTGTGACTCTCTTCACACCCGAGTCGAGCAGTCCCTTAAATAGGCCAGGGAAGCAAAGGACATTATTGATCTGGTTTGGATAGTCAGACCGGCCTGTCGCTACAACTGCAGCAAAGTCAGCCACTTCCTCGGGCGGAACCTCGGGGACGGGATTAGACAGAGCGAATATTATAGGGGCTTTGGACATCACTCGCATATCTTCGCCCCGAAGCAAATCGGGACCAGACAGACCCAGGAACAAATCCGCTCCAGCCAGTACGTCTTTCAGCGATCCGCGCTTGTTATCTTTATTTGTAACTCGGGCAAGCCATGCCTTGGAGGGAACTTCCTCGCCCCTGCCCTCATAAATGGCGCCCTTACGGTCGCAGACTACGATATCACCTATCCCAAGGTCCATCAGCGCACGGCTGCAAGCGCATCCTGCAGCTCCCGCGCCTACGACTACCGCGTGCATGTCCGCCGGGTTCTTACCCGTTACCTTGACAGCATTTATGAATGCTGCGCCGACAACTACGGCAGTGCCGTGCTGGTCATCATGAAAGACAGGAATATCCACAGCCTCGGTGACACGCCTTTCAACTTCAAAACATTTGGGAGCAGCTATGTCCTCGAGATTGATCCCGCCGAATGTCACCGATACAGCTATCGCAGTCTGAACGAGGACCTCCGTATCTGTGGTATCGACGCACACCGGAAATGAATTCACTCCGCCGAACTCTTTGAAAAGCACAGCTTTGCCCTCCATGACCGGCAGAGACGCCAAAGCACCGATATTGCCCAGGCCGAGAACGGCTGAACCATCCGTGATGACGGCCACCGTATTGCGCCTTATTGTGTAGTCACGAGCGGCACAGCGGTCTTTTGAAATTGCCTGGCAGACACGCGCGACTCCCGGCGTATAGGCCATCGATAGATCCACATAGTCTTTCAAGGGAGACTTGGAAACCACATCGAGTTTGCCGTTTTCATGAAGTCTGAAAGTGCAGTCATAGGCATCCTGCACTTCCACATCTGGAACTGCTTTAACTGCGCTGACTATGCTTTCAGCATGCTCGTCGCCGATTGTATCGACAACTACATCACGGACGATGTGCGTCCGGTCGGACGACACAATACTGATCGACCCGACGCTGCCGCCTGCCTGCGCTATGGCTGACGTCACTTCGGAGAGCCTGCCGATACTGTTGGGATATCTTAACCTTATGGATATGCTGTTTCCGGGACTCGGGGTCTTTTTCAATTCCTGCTCCTTACAAATAGCTGAGGGCTGAGAGTGGAAAGCGAAGAACCAAGCCACTACCGCCAAGTCCATACTCCGACACAGGGGGCGCAGAATCCTTCTACAAACCCCTATCCCCCGTCCCCTAACACCAAGGACCCGGCAAGATTTCCTGTTCTTTTATATACATCTAATGTTGAGCCCAAAAATGACGATAATCCATGCTAGGAAGCGTGCCCGTAGCGTTTCCAATACAAACGCCGACGTGTGTGCGCCGGAGGTCGTCTTGTCTGACAAAGACAGACGCACAGGAAAATCGGAGGTCGCAGCAAATAGTGCTAAACTCACTCTTTTCAAAAGAGACTACTGTCGGAATCGACATCGGTTCGAGCTGTATCAAGGCAGTGGAAATCGAGCCGACCGCCCGCGGATGGGAACTGGCTAACGCGGCGGTCACACCCACACCGCCTGATGCAGTCAAAGAAGGCGTAGTCGTCAACATTTTGGATGTTGCCCAGGAAGTGCGCAGCCTGCTCAAAGATGCCGGCATACGCGCCACTGGAGCCATCAGCGCTATCTCCGGTTCCCAAGTGATAGTGCGCCAAGTGCAGTTTCCGAAAATGCCGGAAGCTGTCCTTCGGAAATCGATCAAATATGAGGCCGGTAAGCATATATCCTCATCTATGGAAGACAGCGTTGTCGAGTTTGAAATACTCTCAGATATGCCCGACTCCAATGAGATGAATGTAATGCTGGTGGCAGCACCGCGTGAAATGGTTGATTCACGCGTCAAAGTTTTAGAATCCGCAGGGCTTGAACCATTGATGGTCGATATTGAGGCTTTCGCACTCATCAGATCGCTCGTCGAGTTCAGCGCATCGGATGAATACCTCCGCAAGACAGTTGCACTGATCGACATGGGCGCAAGCCATACTGATGTCAACATCGTAAGCAAAGGCGAGTTTGCCCTTACCCGCAATATTCCAATAGCGGGCAACAGCTTCACCAATGCCATCAAGTCGCTTACAGGCGCATCATTTGATGATGCGGAGCGCATGAAAATAGAGATGGCAAAAGACTACCCGCTGGATCAAATAAGCGCAATGGACGATGAGAATCGGAACTGGAAAGTAGTACAGCCACTTCTTGACGAACTGATTCGCGAAATCAGGCGATCAGTCCATTTTTATCAGTCACAGTTCCCCGAAGGCAGCGCCGATACAATGGTCAGCAAGATTGTCCTGACTGGGGGCACGGCACGAATGCCGGGCATGGACGCTTATATGTCGGCAAAGCTGAGTATACCCACAGTTATTTCCGAGGTATTCAAGCAGACGGCTATCGGTACCAACCGTGTTTCCGAGTCTTTTGTCACAGAACATGGTCCGATTCTTGCAGTGGGAACTGGACTTGCTCTGAAAGATCTGATTCCAGAAACAAAGAATGCTGCGGCCTAATGCCGGCAGCCAAATACTTAATAAAAAATCTCAAATACTAAATTGGAAAGGAGTTCCTGATGCCTTCCATAAATATGATAGCTCCCAGACGCGCAGAAAAACAGCGTCTGGAAAGAGACATGCGCAGACTGGTCCTTGTGATTCTGGCGGAACTGATAATAGCCGTCATTCTGGGCGGATGGGCATGCACAAAGGCATATACGATGCGCTTGAATATCAATCGTCTGGATGCGCAGATTGCTAAACTTCAGCCAGTGGTCAAAGAAATTGAGCAATATGAAAGCGCAACAAAAAAACTGACACCCAAGATGGACCTACTCGCTGATGCTAAAGACAGCACAATGCGCTGGTATAACTCACTCGATAAATTAACGCAAAGCCTGGCAGCATCAACTTACCTGACGCGTATCTCAGCATCGCAGTCCACAGACAAGAGTGTACAGACAACGGTCAGTCTTACGGGAATCTCAGACACGCAGGAACGCGTCGGCGAGACAATACTCCGACTGCAGACAATACCCGACTTTGATAAAGTTGACCTCCATTTTACAAAGAAGATGGCAAGCAACTCTCAGAGCGGTTTTGAGTTTGAGATCGGGGCGACTATGATGAATGGCAACACGTCGAAAGGAGTAAGCAGCGATGGCGCAAGTAAATCTTAAGCCCAGCTCAAAAGGGATTACGGCGCTAATAATCATCGCGGTGGTGATCTTTTTCGGCTGCACCCTGGCATATGTCGCAGTTGCGGGAAAACTTAAAGGCACGGCGGCAGAGCTGAAGTCAAAAGAAGAAAAAGTGGCTCAAAGCAAGGAAATTGCTCAAAAGCTGGAAGAATCGAAACTCAACTATCTGGACGCAAGGAGCCAGATACGCTTTTTGGAGTCATCGGTCACAACTTCGGCTTACGTTCCCACCCTTCTCAAGCAGCTTGAATACCTTGGCAAGTCGGTTAATCTCAATGTGATTGGTGTTCGCCCACAGGCCATAAAGGAACAGACTGGACCGCGAAAACTATCGAGTGGCGCGCAGGCAGCCGCAGGAAATGTCGAGGCAGCATCCGAACAAAGGTCTCAGCCCGGCAGCCAAGCAGTAAAAACAAAGACGGCTCCCTATGATGAACTCAATATTGACATTGAGGTGGAGGGCAAGTATATGAATGCTCTCGACTTCTTGTATAAACTCACCAGTTTTCCAAAGATCATTGCTGTGAATAATGTGCAGATGAGTCCGGCAGGTAGTGAACAAGTTATCGGTTCGCCGTCACTGAACATAAGAATGAGTATTACAGCATATGTTCTGAAAGACGATGCTCCGGTTGCCGCGCCGAATCTTCCGGCAGACACGATTACCGGCAGGAATCCAAGCAGTGAAGGGAGAGACGGCAATGAAGCTGGATAAGCAACAAGTCCCTCAGCTTATAGTGCTGGGAGTCCTTGTCTTGATCTGTATTGGTTACGTCTCATTCAAAGTGATATCGCCCGGCACGAAACCGCCCCCTGCGCCAGTGTGTAAAGCCGATCATCAGACCGAGAATAGTTCTGCGACTGATGAAAGCACTGACACAGAGGTATCGAGTCTTGCAAATGGGACTTTCCCTGACCTTATGGTCACTCCGCCAAGGAGAGACCCGTTCGCTCCGGTTGCATCATTGGAAATTGATAATGCTAAAACGAACAAGCCTGTCGAGACGACCAGACCATCGACAACGAGGGTTGATAAACCTTACCCTTCAGTAAGGGTGCCGAAGATTGAAGCTAATCCGTTCAATCCCTTCCGGCAATCAGCCACTAGGACAATTCAATCCGAACAAATTCAAGTTCAGGAACAAGAGCCGGAATTTGCGCTCACCGGCATTATCCGTGGTGATCGCAACGTCGCCATTATCCGATCTGATGAAGGTGGACGTTATATCGTAAAGCAGGGCCAGCTCATTGATGGGCGCTACAAAGTTGAATCCGTTTCCGACGACGGCGCAACGCTGGTCTACAAAAGTCGTCGTATTCACGTGAAATTAGGAGGAATCAAGAATGCGAGCTAAATTCATCGCCTTCATGCTGGTCCTTATATGTTTGGTCTCCAGCGCAGCTTTCGCCGATAAGGCGATAACCGGAATAAACGTAGTCAACAAAACAGACCGCGTAATCATCAGTATTCAGGGTAATAGTGCTCTGAAAATGACGCCACTGGTTTCACCCAGCGGCAGATACGTGGGGTTTCAGTTCCCATGCAAACTCATTGCAAAGGGCGGACTTGTTGGAATCCGCTCCGGCAGAATATATAATGTCAGATATTCGAATTTTACGGCCAATCCGCCCAGGACACGTGTGGTCGCAAATACACGCAGCCATGTGCAGTATTCGACCTCTTGGGCTGGTGACAAGAGCCGAGTTGAGATTACA
The DNA here is from genome assembly GCA_021371935.1 of bacterium. Taxonomy (NCBI): domain Bacteria; species bacterium. The sequence continues at coordinate 355,657 of JAJFVF010000002.1, read as the reverse complement.
ATATGGAAGAACGGCATACCCAAAGCAACAAGTGCGAAAAGCCAGGCAGCTTATCCGCTTACTCCGGATGCTTCTTCAGCCGTATCTTCAATTACAAACATAACAACGACAAGAGCCAAAACGCAGGTGCGCAAAGATATGCCTGCTCCTCTTGTCAGCGCATGCACAAAGGCTATGCCTATCCCGTCAGCCAGGCCCGCTGCACCCGTTGCGAAGGTTTTGGGGCTGACAGAAGTCGCTGAGGCTCCGAGCGTATCCGTGTCCATACCCGTTTCAAGCATACCAAAAGATTTCCGTCCCAGGTTTAGTGACGAGCCGAAGAAAATCGCACGCGCAGATTCTGGTGGAAATGGTAGAGTCGCGGCAGCTTCGGAAAAGAGAGTCTCGCTCAACTTCCTTGGAGCCGATATCAACGACGTGCTCAAAGCGTTGTCTGTGCAGAGTGGTCATAATATAGTGGCAAGCAAGGATGTCACCGGAAATGTTACGGTGAGCCTGTCTGACGTCACCGTAGATTCCGCACTCGATTATGTCGCAAAGCTCAGCGGTTATGCCTATACAAAAGAAGGCGGCACTTATCTTGTCGCTTCAAAGGATTCCCTCAAGACTCTGACGAGTGGAAACAATGGAGATCCGACGACTGAGGTCATCAAACTCAGCTACGCAATGGCCGACGATGTAATTGACCTGGTTAAAAACAGATATCCCAATCTGCAGATAAGTAAGATTGGTGTCGAACGGACTGCCAGGGTAGGACTATCGAACAACGCTGGTGACTCTTCCATAGCTCTACGCAACAATCTGCTTGTTTTGACCGGCACTGAAAGTGAAGTCGAAGCAGCAAAGAGTCTCATTGAGCAGTTTGAAGATACTCTGAAAGTGCAAGTAGTTGAGAGCAAGAGGGCAATTTATAAGGTCAAATATGTAAACGCAAAAGAACTGGCCAGCGCAATCGCTGTTCTAATTCCTGGCATCGGCATTACTTTTGCTCCCACTGAAGGCTTTGACTTGGCGGGTCCCAAGTCCATCAAGGTGAATGACTCCGGCTCGGCTGTAACTCAGGACGAATCCAACAAAATTCAGAAAGAGCAGAATGCTTCACAGCAGGCAAGTGACCAGATCGGTCTGATGGGTGTCACGGGCAGCCAGGCTGGGACAAGTTCCAAACTGGTAAGTATTGAAACACGTACCAGACCGCTGGCAATTGTCATAACCGGACGAGAGTTGGATGTGGAAAAAGCCCTGCAACTGGCTAAGGAGCTTGACATAAAGTCGCCGCAGATCAAGATAGAAGCCAAAATCACAAGCATCAGCAAAACAGGTGAGCAGCAGCTTGGCCTGGACTGGAGTTGGGACGAAATATCCTTTACGGAAAGCCCGAGAAATACCTGGACAAGAAACGCGACGAATTTCTCTGCGACACTTGATGCACTTATTACCAACGGCGATGCAACGGTGCTGGCTTCGCCAAACCTGCTGTGCCTTGACGGGAAACCCGGTGTGTTCTTCGTCGGTGACGAAGTGACCTACGTCAGTTCGGTCAGCTCTTCATCAAGCGGCGAAAAGACTTATAACACAAGCACTGTGCAGGCAGGTGTGCAGCTCAGGCTGGTAGGAAGTGTGAACCCTGATGGATACATTACACTCAACCTTCATCCTGAAGTCAGCACGGTCACACTTACTACGGAAGACAGTGTGACACTGCCAACCGTAAACAGGCGTTTTACAGATCATGTCGTGAGAGTCAAAGACGGTTCGACAATCGCGATCGGCGGCTTGATAAGAGAAGACGAAGTCGAAAGCATGAGCAAAATTCCTCTTCTGGGAGACTTGCCATTCTTTGGAAAACTCTTCAGGCATAAAGAAACAAGCCACGATAAGAACGAAGTGGTCATGTTCATCACGGCCTCAAGTTTCAATGACTAATATTCCAGGACGAGCGCTCATAGCTTCCGCCTGGTGCCGCCCCGCCGGATATTTCTGGTGGGGCGGCGATGAACACACTCAATTACGTAAGCTAAATAAATTGCAAGTCTCGGTCTGGAAACCGTATATTCAGAGCAAGTTCTCTGATACAAATTCAAGACCGTATTTCACTTAACAAAACGGCTCTTTGGCCGATAACTGAATTTGGAGATGCTGGCTCTTTCGCAGCTCTCATTTTTTTGACTTAAAATCGGGGCGAAATGCTCATAAACTTTAGAGAAGTATATGCAGAAGACTGAAGCAATAGGTGAGGTGTTTCTGAGATTAGGGATCATCTCGAGGCAGCAGCTTGACCAGGCGCTGGAAAAGCAAAAGCTCCTCAAGCGACAGGACTCACTGGGTGACGTTCTAGTGAGTATGGGACTGATCTCGGAAAAAGACCGGGTAAGGGCACTCGGTGAGCAATGGGGAGTGCCGTTCGTTGACGTCACCGAGCTTGAGGTTGACTCAACAATAATCAAGCTCGTGGCGCAAAACGCGGCACGTAAACTCAAAGTATTGCCCATAGCCAGAAAAAACGGCAAGCTTACCCTGGCGATGAAAAACCCGCTGGACATCTTCGCCATTGATGAAATACGCATGATGACGGGTGTAGATGTTGAGCCCGCTATTGCACCCGAAGAAGATATCATAAACGCCATTGGGCGGCTATATCGGACCGGCGCGACCGCTTCGGAACAGGTAAGCGATGTTATTAAAGAATTCGATTCCGCCGATATAGATTTCACCGGCGGCGACCATGGAGATGACGAAGAAGACATCTCCATAGAGCAGCTCCGTGAACTATCTGAAGAAGCGCCTGTAATTAAACTGGCCAACCTTATCATCAGCCGTGGAGTCAGTGACGGAGCCAGTGATATACATATAGAGCCGGGAAAAGATGCCGTGCGTATCCGGCTTAGAATCGACGGCATTCTGCATGAAGTTATGCAGGTGCCCAAGAAAATTCAAGCATCGCTTACGTCAAGGCTGAAAATTATGGCCGAGATGGATATAGCAACCAAACGGACACCACAAGACGGCAGAATCTCTGCAGTTATCGACGGCAGGCAGTTCGATTTTCGTGTCTCGACACTGCCTTCGGTATTCGGAGAAAAGATAGTGTTGAGAATTCTGGACAAGAGTTCGATCTCAATTGGACTTCACAAACTCGGACTTTTGCCGGAGACACTGGAAAGGTTTGAGAGTCTGATCTCAAGAACATACGGGATCATACTCGTTACGGGACCGACCGGCAGCGGGAAGTCAACAACACTGTATTCGGTTCTATCAAAATTGAACTCAGGCGAGAAGAATATTCTGACTATCGAGGACCCTGTCGAATATGAAGTGGCGGGGCTGACCCAGGTGCAAATAAACACGCGCGCGGGTCTGACTTTTGCATCGGGTCTGAGAACAATGCTCAGGCAGGACCCGGATATAGCTATGGTCGGAGAGATTCGAGATGCAGAGACGGCAACAATAGCAACAGAAGCAGCGCTGACCGGCCACCTGGTGCTTTCAACGCTGCACACAAACGATGCACCCGGAGCGCTTACGCGACTGGTTGACATGGGAATCGAGCCGTTTTTGATTGCTTCGAGCGTAATCGGAGTGCTGGCACAGAGGTTGGTGCGTGTGGTCTGCCCGAAATGCAAAGAGCAGTATCAACCTCCGCGCGACGCCATAAAAAGGCTTGGAATAGACATAGATGGAGATGCGCGGGTCAGTTTCTATCGGGGCAAAGGATGCGATCACTGCCGCGGAAACGGATATAAAGGCAGACTTGGAGTCTATGAACTTATGCATGTAAATGATCGCATACGCGATCTGGTGCTGCAGAAATCATCAGCACACCTGATCCGAGAAGCGGCGGTCGAGACAGGAATGAAGAGCCTGCGAGATGATGCTATCGCAAAAATTCTTTTGGGGCAAACTACACTTGAAGAATGCCTGCGAGTCATCTATGCAGGATAGAGGAGAGAATGAATATGCAGCCGGACACAATATTTGACGAAGCAGTCGATATCTCTAACGATTCGCAAGTCTTGTCAATCGAAGATATGCATTTGGACGATCTGCTGCGCACTGTTACCGAAAGAGGGGCATCGGACCTGCACCTGACGGTTGGTCTGCCGCCAATACTTCGCGTGGACGGATCGCTTGTGCGCACCAACTATCGACCGTTGGGACCTAACGATACGCAGCGCGTTATCTATGACATTTTAACCAATGACCAGGTAGAAAAATTTGAGCGTACCAAAGAGCTCGACTTTTCTTATGGTGTCAAGGGAATTGGCAGATATCGCGTCAATGTATACAGACAGCGTGGAAGCGTAGGAGCAGCCTTGAGAGCTATCCCGGATCAGATCCCCACCTTTGAACAGCTCGGACTGCCGTCGGTGTTGAGAGAGTTAAGCAAAAAACACAGTGGGCTGATCTTGGTCACAGGTCCGACCGGAAGCGGCAAATCTACCACCATCGCATGCATGATCGACACGATCAACAGTGAGGACCCGGTGCATATTATGACAATGGAGGACCCGATAGAATACCTCCATCGACATAAGAAGGGAATGGTCAATCAGCGTGAACTAGGCCAGGATACGGATGCATTCGGCAATGCCCTTAGAGCAGTACTGCGAGAGGACCCTGATGTGATCCTGATAGGTGAGATGCGCGACCTGGAGACTATTGCTGCTGCACTCACATTGGCCGAGACCGGTCACCTTGTCTTCGGCACACTCCACACAAGGTGTGCGCCGCAGACCATAGACCGTGTCGTAGACGTCTTTCCTCCGCACCAGCAGGACCAAATAAGGGTGCAGCTTTCCAACACCATCGAAGCCGTTGTCGCACAGCAACTGCTGCCGCGAAATGGCGGAGGCAGATGTGCTGCCATAGAGATTATGGTCGCTACAAGCGCTATCAGAAACCTGATCCGCGAAGGCAAGACTTATCAGATTTACAGCGCTCTTGAAACGGGTGCTCAGTTCGGTATGCAGACTATGGATAAACAGCTCGCCGAAATGAGTCGGATGGGCTACATATCCCAGGAAGAAGCGCTCGCACGCGCTATCGATAGAGAAAACCTAAAGAGATTGATCCAGGGAGGTTAAACAAATATGTCTACCTTTGTCTATACGGCTCTGGACCCGAACGGCAAAACTGTGAAGGGTAAGGTGGATGCTGAGAGTGAGCAGTTGGTGATGTCAAAGCTCCACGAACAGAGATACCATATACTCTCACTAAATGAGGAGCGGTCTCACGCAAAGGCCGTGTCGAGTTCCACGATCCCGAAAGGGAAAGTCAAGCTCAATGATATGGTTATATTCAGCAGGCAGTTCGCTACTATGATTGATGCTGGCATAGCCATAGTACGCTGCCTTGATATCCTGGAGGGTCAGACAAAAGACCCCGTCCTTAAGCCCGTTATCGCACAGTGCAAAAAAGACGTCAAGGGAGGCTTGAGCCTTACCGATGCATTCGGCAAGCACCCGAATGTGTTTTCGCGTCTATATGTAAATATGGTCAAGGCGGCGGAGACAGGCGGTATTCTCGACAAGATTCTGGAAAGACTCTCTGGATTTCTTGAGAGTGAGCAGGAGATTCGAGGCAAGATCAAATCGGCCATGGTATATCCGATCCTGGTTTTGAGTTTCGCCGTGATAATGGTAATCGCGCTCTTCCTGTTCGTATTGCCCAAGTTTAAGGAAATATTCGATTCCATGAACGTTGAGATGCCGGGCGCAACTAAAATGCTCTTTGCACTGAGCGACATTGCGGTCAAATTCTGGTATGTGCTGCCGATACTAGTGGTGGGTGGAGCTTTTGCCTATCGATGGTATCGAAACACCGACAGCGGCGCATGGCAGATTGATATGCTGAAGCTGAAGTTTCCCGTAATCGGCGAACTGGTGCAGAAGATGGCAATTTCACGCTTTTCGCGCACATTCGCTACACTGATCGCCAGCGGCGTTCCGATGATGCGTTCGCTGGAAATAGTGGGAGAGACTTCGGGCAATCGTGTGATTGCACACACGATTGAAAATGCCAGAAACGCCATTCGAGAAGGCCAGAAGATCAGTACTCCCTTGGCGACAAGCGGTCTCTTCCCGCAGATGGTTACGCATATGATCGATATCGGAGAAGAGACGGGCCGACTCTCAGAAATGCTTGCCAAGGTCTCGGATTTCTACGATCAAGAGGTTGATAACGCCGTCAAAGGCCTGACCTCCATGATCGAACCCTGTCTGATCGTTATGATGGGTGGTCTGGTCGGTTTTATCGCCATCTCTATCATGGCTCCTATATTCAAACTGATCAGTTCGGTTGGTTAGAAGTGAGAATTGAAATATAAAATTCTAAATCTCAAATATAAAATGTAGTGAAATCTTTGTTCTTGTGAGGATACAACATGCGGTTGGGAAGCAGTCGAAAGTTAACCGAAGATGAAATCCAGGATCGCCTGGTCCAATATGCGCAGAGTCCGGATTCTAAAATACGGGACGAGATCGTCCTGCAATATGCCAATCTTGTCGAAAGCATAGGCAGAAGATTTATGGGCGCCTGCGAGCCTCTGGAAGACCTTATCCAGGAAGGCTATGTTGGACTGATCACATCCGTCGACAAATATGACGGCGATAAGGGTGTCAAGTTCTCTACATATGCGACCCACTTCATCGTCGGCCAGATAAAACACTACCTGCGCGATAAGGGCAAGATAATCAAGGAACCCGCATGGCTTCAGGAACTCAATCAGAAAATGACTCGGGTGATCGAGTCATTAAACCAACAACATAATCGACAGCCTACTGAAAAAGAAATCGCAGAGATGATGCAGATGCCGGAAAGCACGGTGCGTGAGATGCTGACAACGCGCGAAGTGTTTAAGGTGACCTCACTTGACGGAGACAAAGACGAAGGCTCGGGTCCAAAAGAAGAAGAAAAGATTTCGGACCAAAAGTTGGAGACATTCCAACTTCCTTTGGAAGACAAGATTGTTCTTGAGTCTGCACTCGACAGACTCAAGGATATTGAACAGCAAGTGATCGCAGATCATTTCTATAAAGGGCTCAATCAGACTGAGATCGCAAAAAAACTGGATATAAGCTGTAACTATGTCTCGCACATTCTGCGCAACGGCACAAAGAAACTGCGCAAGATACTCGCTACCGATGAAATTCGAGATGCACAAATGCAGCGCACACATGTATCCAAGCGCAAACCTGGTGAGAATATAGCCGATTCGATGAGTGTGATTGACTCTACCACCGGACTCTACAATCGACAGTATTTCCTGGAAAGGCTCGACGAGGAGATAAGCCGAGCCTATCGTGGAAATCATAAGCTCTCTATCCTGCTGCTTGATATTCAACTGCCTGATGATTTGGACAGGTATGTACGTATGGTCCGCCTGGATGATTACCTCTACAATCTGGGTCAGGCTATGCGCGGACAAGTGCGCAAGATGGACCTTGTCGCCCGCTTTGGTGAGACTTCATTTGCATTTCTGCTCCCGCATACGGCCAGCCATACGCAGCATGTTGCAGACAGAATCTGCTCAATTGTCGAAGCAACCGGAATGGAGTCGGGACGAAAAGGCGCCAAGGTAATCGGCGCGGCAAACGTGGGAATAGCACGATATCCGGCTGACGCATTTACTGCCGAGGATATGCTCGAAAAAGCATTGGAAAACATGGGGCTTACCATGGGACAACTGACCGGTGAAGATAAAACTCAACTAAAGAAAGCGGCATAAGTTTGACCCAGATATAGTGCTGTGTTATAATCGCGTTATGTTCGATGGGCCTGTTTTCAGCGCAGCGGTGCGGCATAGTGTAATGTCGCGCCATTTTCTTTGAAGGCCCCTGAAGCGAGGTAATAGATTTGAACGCCGATGCAAAATCCCACCAAGCGCAATTAGAAGAGCTTGAACGGCAAGTAAAGGAAAAAGATGTAGCCATTGGCGCATTGGAACAGGCAAATAAGCGCCTGGAAGAACGTCTGAAGGAAAACGAGGCTGGCGCATCCGGCCCGACACCCCTTACAGAACTGGAAGAGACACTTAAGCGGCTGGTGACCAGGATCAGCATGATACTTCAGGCCGAAAAGTGCGTCTTCCAGCTTTTCGACAAAGACTCGGGTGAACTCCAAGCCGCAAAACCGGGCGTCGGTATCACCGACGAACAGATAAAAATGTTCAGAGTCCCCGCCACAGACGGCGTCTCGGGTGAAGTGTTCAGAGACCAGAAGCCGATAATCCTTTACGATGCTGTCAACGACCCGCGTACGGTTAAAGAGAACGTTGCACTGCTTGGAATAACCAACGGCGTCTGCGTGCCACTGGTAATTGAAAAGCGTGACGAAGACACAAATAAAGTTCTGGAACGTAAAATCATCGGCACAATGTGGGTCTTCAATAAGCGCTATGGCAATGTCTTCATCCAGGAAGATGTGAACCTCTTGGACAGGCTCTCGCGCAACGCAGCCTCGGTCATCGCAAGCGCACAGATGTATCGAGAAGTCGTCAAGGAAAAAGAAGAACTCGAGCATGTAATCGAGAGCGTATATGCCGGTATCATCATGGTACATAACAGCGGCAGGCTGATGCAGGTTAATCCATCGGCCAGAGAAATGCTCGGGCTTGACGATGATGCAAAGCTGGTGGGCGATTATAAGAGTGCAATCGAAAATGAGATCGTTCGCGATGTAATAACAAAAGCCTTTGAAGAAACCAGCGAAGTACAGGAAGAAATATCACTTCCCGATTTCAAATCTGAGGAAGAAGGCGCTGAGCGCTTTTATCAGGTCCAAACAGCTATGGTGAAAAGCGAGGACCAGACCAACATTGGAATAGTCGCTATCTTCAATGATATAACTGATATTCGCGCGATTGAGAGAATGAAAACAGCGTTCGTATCGACAGTTTCTCACGAACTGCGCACGCCACTGACCTCCATCAAGGGATTCATATCCACCCTGCTGCAAGATACCGAAGGCTTCTATGACAAAGACACGGTACACGAATTCTATACGATCATCGACCAGGAATGCGACCGTCTGACCAGACTTATCAGCGACCTGCTCAATGTCTCCAGAATCGAGGCCGGACGTGCTTTGGACCTCAATCCTGTGCCGGTGGATGTGACTGAAGCAGTAGAAAGAGTGGTCGCTGTCCAGAGGTCATATACCACCAAGCATAAGATAGAGATGGACCTCGACGACAATATGCCGACCATCGTTGCCGACCAGGACAAGTTCGTCCAGATATTGACAAACCTTACCAATAACGCTATTAAATACTCACCCAACGGCGGCACGGTCACAGTCAAAGGCAGGAAACTTGACGGTATGATCCGTATGTCCGTCGAGGATCAGGGTATGGGTATTCCCAAGGAACACTTGCCCAAGGTATTTGACCGGTTCCACAGGGTCGATAACCGAGACACTCGCAAAGTCGGCGGCACGGGAATCGGGCTATATCTGGTCAAACACTTTGTTGAAGCCCACGGAGGCAAGATATGGGTCGAAAGCGAAGTGGGAGTAGGCTCACAGTTCATCTTCGAGGTGCCGCTGTGTCCGCCGCAGTTCGTTGAAGAAATGAAGGAAAATGGCGGCGAGGCTAAAAGCGATCAGCCGGGAATGCGTCCAAAAGATATGGAAAAAGAAGCCCCCGCAGCAAACTAGTAATTGTATAGTTCTAAAAGTCAAAAAGTCGCAGGCATTACGTCTCAGCTTTTTGACTTTTTTACATTGTGACTCAATTTTCTGAGGTGATTGGATGGACAATAATGCTGACCTGAAAAAGAGCCTTTCGATGGGTCTTGAGGACGCACTTAAGGCACAGTTGGTCGCTGGTGAGAACATTATCATATCACTGCCAGGCAGTTTTGGTGAGGCTTTTGCCGTCTCGGACAAACGTGCCTTCGTCGTCAGAGACTGCGACTCCGGGCTTAACGCCGAGTGCAAAGTGTTCAGTTATCCATTGCCCGATGTCGCCGACATAACCGTGGCCTCGTCAGGCACCAGCGGATATATTGAATTGACACTGCGCACACCTGTCGCAGACGCCGAGCAGGCGCGGGTCTATTTTCCATCTTATGACCTCGGCATATTTCAGAGAGCAGTGGATTATATTAACAAGGCTTTATCCTCCACTCAAATGCCACAGTCCACTCCTGCAGCAGATATATCCGGCGCAGTAGGCAATAAGTGTCCCAAGTGTGGAGTGGCGGTCGAAGAACAATCCATCTTTTGCGTTTCATGCGGTGAACAGCTGAGACAGATATGCTCGCAGTGCACTTCCTCATCCCCAGTGGGCTCGCAGTATTGCTCTCACTGCGGTCGAAAGTTTATAGCATATAACCCACACTGTCCTAAGTGCGGGTCGAGAATAATGCGATGGATGCAATATTGTCCCGAATGTGGATCAATGCTGCAGAAGATATGCGTAGCGTGCGGAGCATCAATTCAACCGGACTGGACACACTGCGCAAACTGCGGCAGACTTATCGGTTCGGACAGGCTCGATCCACGATCCGCAATGAATGCTCAGCGCAGGCTTCAGGAACTACGTAATTCGGAATCTCAGAGTTCAAAGCCCGCTGAGCCACCTGCGCCGGAGCCTCAGCAGTCAGCTTCGCAGATGGTTGCTGAAGACTACAACAAGCGCGGCCTAAAATACTTTGAAAATGGCGAACTGGAGCAGGCAGTGCGTGAGTTCAAGACTGCAGTCGAGCTTGAGCCGGAAAACGCCTCATATCACTGCAACCTGGCCGTCGCTTATGATGAGAACGATGATGACGAGCCTGCATTCGCCGAATACTCAAAGACCCTGGAACTTGACCCCAATGATTTAACGGCACTGCTCTCGCTCGGATATATGTATAATGAACATGGCGAGCACTCAAAAGCTGAAGGCGTCTGGAACAAAATCATCGCCATTGCGCCGGACAGCGCCGAAGCACAGGAAGTCAGAGACAATCTCCGGCACCAAGGACAACTTTAACAATTTAGTAATGAATATTTTGGATTTTATATTTGATTGTGGCGAGGCGAGCTGCGTGAGTCGCCGCACAACTCGCCTCGCAGTGCGGGGCCTACCTTTTTCGAGTACGGTTCACTTCGCTCAGATACACCTCATACCACCCCGCATATTTCCCCTGTTCGTAGGCCGCTCTTGTCTTGGACCTGGCTATCTTTAGCGCTTTCGCAGTCCTCGCCCTGGACAAACCGAGGTTTGAAGCTATATTTGCTACTGTCAGACCACTCACACTCAGCCGCAAGACTATCTCTTGAAAGGCAGTAAGCCGACTCACATCAATAAGCTCGTCCAATATGCGATCCAGCATGTCCTCCACCACTTCACTGGAGATGGCACATTCGTCGATTCTGGGCATGCGTCGATTCTCGCTGCGAATTTTTCTATCAAGCTGGACTTGTGTATATGCTCCATGTTCGTATCCGAGGCATTCTGTCGTGGATAAAACAATGTTGACCGCATCTTCATAGTCGATGAGACCCTCATCGGCAGCAAGAAACAGAATATCGAAATTGGTATTGTGCGGCGGGCTTTTCTCGCATGTTTTGTGATTGACTACTGCCTTTGGAATAGCATTACTCAACATATCGGCCTCCTCAACATGTTAGCTGTCGGTCATCGGTCGACAGGCCGAACAAGTGTTCGCTTGATATAATATACCATGTTCACTAATAGTGGTCAACCTATTTTTATAAAATTTCCCCGGTTTTTTCAGTGACCTGTTGCCGGTGGCATTGATTGAGGCTGATCAGATTTGCTAACGTCACCCGCACGCTGGTATAATCGTGCTTGAAAATGCTCGCATGCGAAAGGTTTGATTGGTTATGATCAGGGTTGGAATAATAGGAGCTTCGGGTTATGCCGGAGCTGAATTGACAAGATATTTATTGATGCACCCGGGTGTGCAGATCACATATCTCGCCTCCGGCACCTATGCGGGCAAGCCTCTTTCAGACGCCTATCCCAGTTTTCTTGGTCAGGACCTGCCGCTGTGCGAGCAGTGGGATATCGAAAGTGCGGCGGATAAAGCAGATTTCTTCTTTCATGCCCAGGGAAATGGCAATGGAATGAAGGTAGCTCCGGAGTTGATGGAGTATGGCAAGCAACTCATAGATGTGCCGGCAGATTTCAGGCTTAAGGATATGGCTGTATATAAGCAGTTTTATGGACTGGATCATACCTGTCCTGAGCTTGTCGCCGAAGCAGTCTATGGAATCCCAGAGCTGAACGCAGACAAGATAGCCGAAGCAAGGATAGTGGCCAACGCTGGTTGCTACGCCACAAGTTCGATACTCGCACTTGCTCCGCTTGTTAAGAGCAAGGCTATATGCCCGGATTCGATTATAGTGGACTCCAAGTCAGGAGTATCCGGTTCCGGGCGGTCGAAGTTGACTGTGTCAGGTATGTTTTGCGAGGTCAACGAGGGTCTTAAGGCATACGCAGTCTCTACACATCGACATACGCCTGAGATTGAGCAGGAGCTTACCAGCGTGGCGGGCGAGAAGATCACCATAAACTTTACTCCCCACCTGATCCCGATGAACCGGGGAATCCTGACGACAGCCTACGCCAGTGCCCCAAAGGGAAAAAGCATTCAGTCTGCGGCAGAGATAATTGCTCTGTATAAAGAGCTTTATGCGGAGAGGACATTCGTAGTCGTGCTCGATGAGGGTCAGCAGCCATGCACTAAAAATGTCTTCGGCACCAACTTTGCCCATATAGGCATTGTCTCAGATGCAAGGACCAACCGGATAATCGTTACCTGCGCCATCGATAACATGGGCAAGGGCGCAGCAGGCCAGGCCATACAGAATATGAACGTCATGCATGGTCTGGACGAAACGACCGGTCTGATGATGCCTGCGGTCTATCCATAGTTGAAAGTTGAGGGCAGAGATAAGAGCCCATTTTTATTGGAGTTAAGGATGAAGAAAATAGACGGTGCCGTCACTGCGCCTAAAGGGTTTAAGGCCGCAGGTGTGCGGTGCGGAATCAAGCAGCAGGGCAGTGACCTAGCGATCATATACTCGGAAATCGAGGCATCGGCTGCCGGGGTTTTCACCACTAACATCTTTAAAGCTGCGCCTGTAATCAGGACCATGGAGGCTATTAAGACCGGAAAAGGCAGAGCGATTGTGGTCAACTCGGGAAATGCCAATGCCTGCACTGGCGATCAGGGTCTCAAGGATGTCGATCATATACGCAACTTCACGGGTGAGCTGCTCAACGTACCGGTTGATATGGTCATGTGCGCCTCGACCGGGATAATCGGCCAGATGCTGCCAATGGACAAATATGAGATAGGCATCATGGATGCAGTTGCGGAGTTGGACGAAAACGGCGGCGATGCTGCATCTCTTGCGATCATGACCACTGACACCAAGCCCAAAACTGCTGCCTGCAAAATCGAAATCGGTGGCATTCCCGTGCGCATAGGCGCAATCTGTAAAGGTTCGGGTATGATATGCCCCAATATGGCGACCATGCTCTGCTTCGTCACAACCGACGCCAATATCGATCCACCCGCTCTGCAGAGCAGTCTTGCTTCTGCAGTGGACCGGAGCCTCAACAGCCTGAGTGTGGACGGTGATATGAGCACCAATGACTGTGTGATTATGCTGGCCAACGGCAAGTCGGGATGTGCAAAGATCACCCAGGGCACGTCTGATTTCGAATCATTTGAAAAGGCTCTGGCCGAGATTTGCGTGGAACTTGCAAAACAGATAGCGCACGACGGCGAGGGCGCGACCAAATATGTGGAGGTCAAAGCCGTGAACGCCGAGACCTATGCCGATGCAAAGGCTGTGGTAATGAAAATAGCCAACTCCCCTCTAGTAAAGACGGCCATATTTGGTGAAGATCCCAACTGGGGACGTGTGCTCTGCGCTGCAGGCGGCTCTGGCGCAAAGGTCGACCCGGCCAAGACTTCGCTATATTTCGGCGATGTCAAGATCGTGGAGAAGGGCGAACCAGTTAAGCTCGATGCCGAAACCGCAAGAAAACCTATGCTCGAAAAGGAGCTGTTTATCACTGTCGATCTGGGACTGGGCGCCGAATGTGCAACAGCCTTCACCTGTGATTTTTCATACGACTATGTAAAGATCAACGCCGAGTATCACACATAGTGTTTGTCGGCAGTCAGGCGTCATTCGTCGGCTATCTATTAAGTCAGACAAAAAGCTGAAAATGGACAGCCATAAACGCTTTTAACTTCTATACACCTGCACGTTACATCCACAAATTGTGAACATTGCGCACAGCAGAGGTTCATTTTGCGCCTTGACAGAACAAAAATCTGCTGATATACTTCAACATGTCAATAGTTGAGCGCCTTATGGTCGTTTCCAATCCTTTTATAGGTTGTAATTATGGAGCTGGACAGGAGTAAAAACGAGCCGCGCTGCGAGACTCAGGAAAATCGAACTGTTTCCCTTACGAAGAGGGAGGCCGAGGTCCTGAGCCTGGTTTTGGAAGGGAAGTCATCCAGGGAAGCTGCTGCTGCTTTAGTATGTAGTAAAAGAACGGTCGATTTTCACTTGGCGAGGATATACGACAAGCTGAATGTCTCCAACCGTGTGCAGGCCATGCATCGCGCCACTCTGCTTGGACTGGTTGATGTCAGGCTGCCGGGCAAGCATCAATCATAGGGGCGAGCAAGCCAGGACTTTGTCTCATCTGCAAGCAAATAACCCACTTTGCTGTCTATGTAAGCCACAAGTGTGTCCCACTCCGATCTGAAGAAACTACTCGACTCAATCTTGAATCTAACTTTCTCCTGCTTATCCAGCAATCTTATCTTGTACACACCATACTCGCCCGTATTACAAAAGATCTTCTCATATGTCCCAACCTCATCCCATGAAATTGTTTTTGAGCTGAAGATTGTCCTCATATGCAGTTTGTTCTCATCTGCACAGATACGATAATAATTGACAACTACTCCAAACAGGATAACAAGGGCCAGAGCGAAAGCTGCAATCCAAATGCTGTCATTATTGTGTTGTTTTGGAGTTATTGGAAGCAGTGGCAGAATTCCTATAAAAACAAACATTAGAGGTAGACCATATTTTATCATCCGATGAAGACTCAGCTTAACACCATCTTGAGAGACATTCACATATTGTGGATTTGAGACCCGTAAACGCCGTGGTATTGGCAGGTATATGCCTACAGATTGAAGAGCACGAATTGCAGAGAGAATAAGCCGTCCTGAATCGTCATCTTTCCTATCATAAGGAATCAGAATCCGCCTCTTCGGATCATTCTGTCGTATGAGAATTGCCGACCCGCCATTAGGGTTACCACTCCACGACGCGTGCTCAATTGTTGCCCATGGTATAGTTATGCTTTTGGATTTATGGTGGACTGCTATCGATTCTTCGCTTATGCAGTATTTCCCCACAGTTATGTTT
This sequence comes from bacterium, assembly GCA_021371935.1. Classification (NCBI taxonomy): domain Bacteria; species bacterium. The sequence continues at coordinate 340,237 of JAJFVF010000002.1, read as the reverse complement.
TTAAGGGTGTAGATCGTTGCAGACGCAACCACCACACCCAAAACAGTGACCATAGTGATTATTGCTGCATCAGCAGTCTTTAGCTCTCCACTAAACACTATGCAAAACACTGCAAGCATACTCCAAAGAAAAGCTAAAGGCAGCCACTCCACTCCCTTGACCGATGTCCATTCCATCCGCGTGGGCACCTCGTCAGGAATTGAATACCAGAATGACAGCACACTCTCAGGCAAGAATGGAATATCGGGTCTGCCATCTACCGCCAGATGCTGTCTGATTGATGCGAGCAGGTTTGTAAACCTGGAGGGCCCATATATATCCGGTATTGAGATGGTGCCAACTGATGTGTTTATTTGATAACTCCTACTTCCCAGCAGACCCGAGTTTATCCTTACAGACTCGACTTGGTCCCACAGGGCAGTAAACCTCCGAAAGAAGGAGTGCTGTGTAATGCCATAAGCATCAGTCTTCCAGTAATAGGCATCCTTAAGGCATCTATACAGAGTCCAGATTACCGGCATCAAAATTATCGCGCATCCCCAAATTACAGTCGCCCGCATTTCGCTGAGTATATCCCACATCATTGCTGCCGAAATAATCGGCATGGATGCAAAAGCAGCAATGACAGTGAAAGCAAAGGGGGCAATAAACAACCGATATTCAACATTGTCCAGAGACTGCAGCTGACGCATTATAATAGGCTCCGAATTTGTTTGTGCTTTCATATCATTTCGACGGTCCTTGTCCTATTCCTGCTCTGACTATATCTATGAGAATTCACAACACTGGACTAATTGTGCCGGATTTAGTAGAATACGATGGGTCTTGAGTGCAAGACCCTATGTGCTGTACGGACCTTGGAGGAAATCGAATATGGACGAACAGATGGTGCTCGATCAACTGATCCGCATGTCACTTGAAATCGCCAAACCCGAACTTGATGCAGTAATACTCGGTGAGGGAAATACGTCGGCGAAGATTAGTGACGAAGCGTTCTTTGTGAAGGGCAGCGGAAAATACCTTGGGCGCTCAGGCGCCGACACGTTTGTTAAAGTGGACCTTAAGGGAGCGCTTGCAATGCTCGACGGCCCGGACCTTACGGACGATCAGATCAAAGATGCCCTGTTCGACCTTCGCGCCGATAAATCCAATCCTCTGAAACCCTCTGTCGAGACTACTTTTCATGGATATTTGCTGAGTTTGTCCGGAGTAAACTTTGTGGCTCATACCCATCCTACCGCCGTCAACATGATTACCTGCAGCGTTAAGGGCAAGGAAATTGTAAAGAGCCGCATCTTCCCGGATGAGATAGTCTATTGCGGGATAGAGCCGGTCTGGATCGACTACGTTGACCCGGGTCTTACGCTCGGCCGCACAATCAGGACTGAGGTCACTAAGTTTCAGGACAAGCATGGCTGCAACCCCAAGATGATCATGATGCAAAACCATGGTCTCATTGCCATAGGCAAGACTGCTCATGAATGCGAAGCTATTACGGCTGAAGCGATCAAGACCGCTCGCGTATTGCGCGGCGCAATGCAGTTCGGTGGGATCAACTATTTTACTGAGGAACAGGTTAATCGGATCTACACAAGACCTGATGAAGCATACAGACAGCAGCAATTCAAATAATTCAGTATTTTGGATTTGAGATTGATTATTTAAGGATGGCGCAATTATGAGCGATGTAATAAGCAAATATAAGGCTTTGGATTATAAGATGCCGGAGCAAAACCTTGCCTGGCGTATGCACGAGGCAGGAGTGGAGAACTTCGGCAAGGACGGTACGGATGTGCTTCCAATTTCCAAACCCGGACCTGATGAGGTGCTCCTGCGGGTCGACACGATTGGTATCTGTTTTTCTGACGTAAAGTTGATAACCCAAGGTTCGAGTCACCCGAGAATTACCGGTCGTGACATGCAAAAAGAGCCGGTGACGCCCGGCCATGAGGTCTCCCTGACTGTAGTCGAGGCGGGTGCAAACTATAGAGATACATACAAGCCGGGCGACCGCTTTATCGTGCAGGCCGATGTCTACTATAAGGGCAAAAATATAGCCTTTGGTTATGCTCTGCCGGGTGGTATGGAGCAGTTCGTCACTGTCGGTGAGCCTGTGTTGAATGGCGATGAGGGTTCGTATCTGATCCCTGTGAAACCCGAGACCGGTTACGCTGAGGCGGCACTTGTAGAACCGTGGACTTGTGTAGTTGCGTCATATCGGATCAAGCCGAGAAAGAGTCTGCAACCTGGTGGAGTCACTTTGATCGTCGAGGTCGAGGATGGCAACTGGGAACTGGGTGACTCGATATGTGCAAACGGTGCGCCCGGCAAGATTATCCTGGCGGGTGTGAGTGATCCTCTGAAGTCAAAAATCTGCGGACGCGGAGGATGCAGCGCCGAAGTCATCGAGATTGACAAGCTCCAGCCAGAACAAGTCAAAGCTCTTTCGCAGGAACGCACCGGCGATAAGGGATTCAACGATGTGATTGTGCTCGGCACTCCCAGTCCTGAGCTTGCCGAAGCCTTGAGCGCTTGTCTTGCTCACGAAGCCGTCATGGCGATCTTGGCTGATAAGCCGATAAGCAGGCCGCTGCAGGTGGATGTCGGTCGAGTCCATTATGACTACATCGACTACATCGGCGCAAGGTCCAACAAGGTCTCCGATGCCTACTCAAGGAGCCGCGACAGCGAGTTTACACCCGGTGGCACGGCCTGGTTTATAGGCGCGGCGGGTCCGATGGGACAGATGCACGTCCAGCGCGCAGCAAAAATGACAAACGGTCCTAAGAAGATTCTATGCACGGACGTGGACAACGCCCGTTTGAACTATCTCAAATCCGGCGTGGCTGATGCGGCAAAAGCGAACGGCATCGAGATGGTCTTTTTGAACCCCATGGAAGCCGGGATGGATGCTCAGCAAAAGGCCATCGACGAAATGACTGGCGGCAAAGGCTTCGATGACGTAGTGGTGCTGGCTCCTGTTTCGGCATTGATCGCAGGAGCCGTCAAGCATCTGGCTGAAGACGGTCTTATGAATATCTTTGCAGGGGTTCCCCGTGGGACCATAGCCACGATCGACTTGAGCGTTACATATTTGAACGGGTCACGGTTCGTTGGATCGAGTGGTTCCAGACCGCAGGACATGGTGGACACACTGGCTTATACAGAATCAGGCGAACTACCCGCACGAAGCTCCATGGCGGCAGTCGGTGGTATCGATGCGATGGCAGATGGTGTGATGGCCGTAAAAACACAGAAGTTCCCCGGCAAGACCGTTATATTCCCACATATAAAGCTGCCGCTTACCGCTCTGACTGATCTGGACAAGGTGCTTCCAAGTGTCTATGCAAAACTCAAAGACGGCACATTCTGGACACCGGAAGCAGAGGAAGAGCTGCTCAAGAGCAAGTTGGAGATATAACTTCTGTTTGGAAATGATATCCCTCTAGGTAACTTGTCTGGAGGTTTAATAAGAAAGGCAATTACAATGTGTGAAGCAAGGTTTGATAAGAAAATAGTGCTGGTCACCGGTGGGGCACAGGGCCTTGGTGAAGCAATAAGCAAGAGGTTTGCCTCCGAGGGAGCAACAGTGCTCGTAGCGGACATCAACGAGGACGGCGCCAAGGCGACTGCCGAGAACATCGCCAATGAATATGGTGTAAAGACACAGGGCATCAAGATGAACGTCACGGATGATTTTGAGGTCCATTCCACAATGGAGAAGATCGAACAAGACTTCGGTCGGCTGGACGTGCTAGTCTCGAACGCCGGAATCCTTAAGGCGCATGCCATCGAGGAGTTTCCCGTCAGCGAGTGGAGAATGGTGATGGAGGTCAATCTGGTCGGATATATGATCTGCGCGAAGCATGCCTGCCAGATCATGATGAAACAAAAGAGCGGAAACATTGTTCAGGTCAACTCCAAGTCCGGAAAGAAAGGCTCTTTCCGCAACTCGGCGTATGCAGCCAGCAAATTCGGCGGCATCGGCCTCACTCAGAGCCTTGCCCTGGAGATGGCTCCTCATGGTGTGCGTGTGAACTCTGTCTGCCCGGGCAACCTGCTCGAGGGCACACTCTGGCAAAACAGTCTCTTCAAGCAGTATTCCGAGACTCAAGGCATATCAATCGAAGAAGTAAAAAAGAAATATATGGACCAGGTCCCACTTGGGCGCAGCTGCACCTATGATGATATCACAAATGTGGTCACATTCCTTGCTTCAGACCAGGCAAGCTATATGACCGGCCAAGCGATCAACGTCACAGGCGGCCAGGAGATGAGATAATTAATATGAACATCAGGCGATATCCCGAAAACCCGCTGATAAAGCCATCGGATGTAAAGCCGTCTTTGCCGAACTTTGAAGTCCTATGTGCGTTTAACGCAGGTGTGATCGAGCACGGCGATGAGATAATCCTTCTTATGCGCGTGGCTGAAAGACCGATAAATCACGAGCCTGACCTGGTGTTGGTCCCGATTATAGACTTCGAGGAAGGCACTGCCAGGCAGAAGGTACTTTCCTTCAGTTCAAAAGCTGACGGCATTAACCTGGCTGACCCACGTATTGTCGAGTTTCCAGGCAAAGTGTACCTCACTTCGATATCTCACTTCAGGATCGCCCGCAGTAGAGACGGTGTTCATTTTACTGTTGACGAGAAGCCCGCAATTGCTCCAGATCAAGAATACGAGGCATACGGCGTCGAGGACCCCAGGATAACAAAGCTGGACGATACTTATTACGTGGTCTATAAAGGTGTCGCACCCACTGGAATCACTCAATGCCTTGCCAGCACGAAAGATTTCATAACCTGGCAAAAGCATGGGGTAATTCTGGCTCCGGAGAATATGGACGGTTTGCTCTTTCCGTCACGGGTGCGTGGTAAGTATGCCCTGATGCACAGGCCGTTTCCCAGGTTCATCGGTTCTCCAAATATGTGGATCGCATACTCCGAAGATATGGTCCACTGGGGAGAACATAAGTTTATGCTTGCCTGCGCTGAAGGCACATGGGAGGGTGGCAGGCTCGGCGGCGGCGCAGTGCCTTTTATGACTGAAAGTGGCTGGCTGGCAATCTATCATGCGGCCACGGAGGGCGACCGCTACTGCCTGGGTGCTCTGCTGATGGACAAAGACTATCCCGAGAAGGTGATTGCAAAAAGCCCGGCTCCCATTCTGGAACCCGAAGCTTCATATGAGGTGAATGGGTTTAAGGGCAATGTTGTCTTCACATGCGGGGCTTTGCTGCGGGGCGATGTTGTGACCATTTACTATGGCGCGGCTGATGAGACTATGTGCGCAGCCGATTTAAGCCTTCAGGAAATTCTAGACAGCCTGGAGCCTATTAAGTAGAAGTTACCAGACGGTCTGGTATGCCAGGCCGCCTGGAGTTATTGCGACATGACTGCCGGTGAAATGCCGTGCCACATAATGACCTATGAGCGCGCCGGCAATAACATCTCTCCACCGGTGCTCCCTTTCCTCTACGCGTGACCACCCGATTGCAGATGCAGTGCCGTATGCCGCCCACTTGATATCGGGTTGGTAGTCTGCAAGTGTAGTTGCCATAGCAAACACGACTGCGGTGTGCGCACTGGGGAAACTGTCATCTTCATTGCTTTCGAGTCGCTTTTCATGGACCGTATGCTTTAGAAGCTCTGTAATTGCTGCGGTTGCAAACAGCGCTTTAGCCCCATCAACGGCTTCCTGTCTGCCATTTGTGCCGGAATAATACAGACTAAGCTCACCGGCCAAGATTAATGGCCCTGTCAGGTCAGAGACCACGCTTGCCGCGCTGCTGTCCGCATATGCTGGAAATGCCCATAGTATTATCAGTAATGCAAATAGCGCTCTGGAAAAAGTTTTCAGTTTCAAATTCTCTCTTTTCTTCCCATTACAGGCTTCGGATGCCTGACATATACATCAATTACCGCGCTGAAGCAGGCTGGCAATTCTCTAAAAGACATGCGCGCATTCCAATGGCTCTTAACATCCGCAGGCACTCCGCAAGCATCAATACCAATACGTTTTGATATGAAAAGTGCCCTCTCTACATGCGAGCGCTGGCTGACTATTACAATGCTGCTCAGCCCAAAAATATGTTTTGCCCTATAGATGGAGTCATAAGTCCGCCTTCCCGCAAAATCCATCACAACATCATCAGGAGCAACACCGTGACTTACTGCGTAGTCACGCATTCGCTGAGGTTCGTTGTAATGAGTAAAACGGTTGTCGCCGGACATGAGCAGTTTATCCACCCTGCCTGCTTGATACAACCTGATGGCCGTGTTCAGACGGTCGGCTAAAAGTGTTGCAGGCTTGCCGTTTTTATGGACCTTGGCACCAAGGACAAGCGCAATTTTACCGTGAGGCATCGCAGCAATATGTGTGCGGACTTGATTACGTGTCGATATATGTACCCACAGACGTGCGCCTACCAAAATGGTGATGACCATCGCTGTTGACACGCATATGCAAAGCAGGGCCTTTTTGACTTTCGGACATTTTATAGCCATCTCAAAATAGGTTCTATGCACGGAGAGACAATTCCTCTCGGAACTGCAATGTTGCAATCAAGACGGAAAAGATGAGGCTATTTGCCGGGGGTGCTGTCGTCGGAGCAGACAGCGACAATACATGCCGCTATAAGAGCAATCAGAGTCTGGCTCAAATGCTCACCGCTGTCCGAACCATGATACTTGCCGTCGTTTATGTGGGTGGGAAAAAATTTTTGCTCACAAGTAATAAGTCCTGCAATTGAAAGCGCATGCTCGGCGTCAGGGACAATTGCTCCAAGTGCTCCCAAAAACTCTGGTGAACCAATTCCATTAAGTTTGGCAATTGCTGCAAGCGTCCCCGCCATAAGCGGAACTTCCACGCAAGCATCAAAATCCCTGTGTGGCAGCACATCTGCGAGAATATGTGAGGCAACTCCACCGGCAAACGCGCCAGCTTTGCTTTTTACAAGTGATCCTATTGCCGCGCCGATCAAAGCATGTACTGCTCCGCTCATTTCATTTTACCCCGCAGAGCTGCTTATATATCGAAACGACCCTGCGCACATAATTCTGAGTCTCTTTATATGGAGGCACTCCACCATGCTTTTTGACTGCGCCGGGACCGGCATTATAGGCAGCCAGTGCAATAGCAAGGTCATTCCAGGTAAGTTCAGACCAAGCTTTACCGCCGACCATCCTGTCGATCATACTTCGGATATATCGAACAGAGCCGTATATGTTTTCCACCGGGTCGTATGCATTATTGACGCCAAGACCAGCCGCTGTGCCCGGCATTAGTTGTCCCAGACCCTGAGCACCGCACCGAGAAGTTGCATCGATCCTGAAATGTGACTCGGCCAGAATAACTGCGCATACAAGTCTGGGGTCCACTTGATATTTCAAGCCGAATCCGACCACGCTCCTTGCAATTTTGTCTGCCTGGGCTTCTGAGAGTTTCTTGTTGAAACTCTTGATCGCATTCTTGTAAGCAGCTACAAATTCTTCGTACGTCACTTGCTTGCCGTCTTGCTTGTCCTTTTTCTTATCCGATTTTGTTGCCTTGACCCTAGCCGCTTCGGCCTTAACAATTTTTGTCTCCTCATCTTTGTTTGTTGCCTGCTCGCGCCTTTTCAAGTCGATATCATACGTGCATGCGACAAGCCGCAGATCCGAGAGTGAGTGAGTCGAGCCATCGCCTATCCGCACGAGGCATGCAAGCTCAAGAGGTGGGTTTTCAGACGGCAACCTGTCCGTACTCACTATAAATGAGCCATTATTTCGTGCCGTGATGATAAGACTGCTGCCGCTTGAGTTTTCTGAGTACCCGGACACTGTACCCCTAATCTCAAAAACCTTGCCAATATATGAACCGGAATCTGCGCGCAATGTGGACAATGGCAATTTGGTGAGCAGTTTCTTTCGCAGCGACAAATACTCTTTTACCGACATAGGTTCGTCGGCAAAAGCCGCTGAGGAAACAAGAATCAAAAGAGGAATTATTAAGATCAAACGCAGTCTCAAGCCGATATCTCCCGGCAAAAAGCTCTATATTTAGTATACCATACTACGCACATCTGAAAAATGGAAGCAGACAACCACCCGCATTATTCACTAAGTAAATCACGGTTGGTCGCTTGTATATCACTATAGTTTTTCACACCAGTAAAACCACATACAAACGTGCAATTTACTGACCGTAAATTGCTTAGGAACGTGAATAATGCTATCGGAGACCCGTATTATGTGCTTCACGCATAATACGGGTAAACTGTTTCCTTGACACCTGCACTCTTGCCTCATATAATCTACCCAGGTTGAGGTTCGTTCCGCTGAATGAAAGCCCATCCTAATTCAATAGTATGTGAGTAAAGATATGAAGCACATCAACGCCTTTCTACTAAGTATCACTCTCCTCATTATTGCTCATGTTGTCCCGGCCGCCAATATAACAAATAACCCTGCCGGCCAACCAACGAATCAAACTCGAATCGGGACAAACACCACCAACCAGAACCAACGCCCCATGTTTGTGGAAGGTGCTGTTGCTGAGCAAACAAATGCCGAGAAGTTACAGGAATCAGAAGTATTGATCCAGCAGAAAATGGCGGATATAAAGGGTGTGCTTGAAGACATTACAACCCGCATTGACGCTCTGCGTAGACAAACATATCGACCTATGCAGGAAGACATGGACCGCTTAACCAGAGATATTAAGGCAGCTGAAACCGAACTTAGTAAGATAGATATTACTACACTCTCCCCACTTACACGACTGCAGCGTGAGCAGCTCCAGGACAAGATGTTCGAATGCGATCTGTCTATGGAGATACTAAGCCGACGCTGGAACAGCGATTGGGACGTCTTCGGAATGGATTTTTTCCAGAGCCCACCACCAGTTGCATCGCTGGATAACAGACAAGTGCCGGATAATTATGTCATTAGAAAAGGTGATACTCTTCTTATTGTTGTCCACAGCAGTCTGGGCGCTCAGGATGAGTATTCACGCCAGGTGGACAATCTCGGAGACATAACACTGCCCGGAGCAGGACGAGTGGCAGCTGCTGGTCGAACCGCATTAAGCCTGCAGAAAGTGTTGGCAGGAAGGATATCATCCAGATTCCGACAGTTAACGGTGGATGTTATTGTCCAGGCCATGTCGCCGGTTCAGATACAGGTAACAGGTGATGCAGTCAGACCAGGAACCTATGTGCTTAACGGCCTGGCAACCGTTACAAACGCTCTTTATCAAGCAGGCGGTCCAAAAAAGACCGGGTCAATGCGGCATATATCGCTTCTGAGAAGTGGCCACCCAGCGCAGAATATTGATCTATACGATTTTGTTCTGAAAGGCAACAAAGACAAGGACGTCATCCTCAAAGGCGGAGATTCAATATTTATTTATCCAGTGGGTCCGACAGTTGTGGTAAGTGGTGAGGTGATTCGTCCAGGACGCTATGAACCGGATTTCCCAATAACCCTCGGGCAAGCAATTAAAATGGCAGGGGGTACGAAACCGGGCGGTTTTCTAAAGAGTGTTCAAGTAGAACGTGTTGAAAATGGCGAATACAGGGTGCTGTTGAGCGAAAACATAGACGGAAAATCATCATTCACTCTGCAGCCGGGTGACCAAGTCATCATCTCGACAGTCAGACAAGACCCCACCAATCAGGTCGAAATAAATGGACTTGTGGGTGTGCCGGGAATGTATGGTTTCAAAGAGGGCATGCGGGTCAGCGAACTGATCAGGATGGCACAGGGTCTGGTAAAGGATAAAGAAGTATATGGACCAAGAGCCGATGTTTTGCGGATTGAGCCACTCAAGGGAACCCAGATAATTTCTTTCAATCTCGACAAAGCCTTGAATGATGACATAAGCAATAATATCGAATTGCATAAACTGGATCGAGTGTTTGTTTATTCCCCAGACCAAGTTGCGTTTCAACCTAAGCTGGTTTCATTGATAGGCTGCGTTGCTCGTCCGGGTACATACAAACGAAGCGGAGGTATGAGAGTAAGCGATGCCATCGCGGCCGGTGGTGGTGTGTTACCACAAGCCTATTTGCAGCGTGCTGATCTTTTCCGCACAAAGCCTGATAACACAACAAGCCTGATTAGAGTTGACCTGCAGGCGGCATTAAGCGGCGATACTGATGCAAATGTGGAATTGCAAGATCGAGATAAATTGACAATCTACACTCACGATGAAGTCCAATGGCAAAACCATACCGTCCGTATTGAAGGAGCTGTTCAGAAGGCAGGAACATACACAAGGTCCGAGAATATGCGGGTCAGCGACCTCATATTTTTGGCTGGGGGTCTGATGCCTGAAGCGGCTGACTCTATAGAGGTAGCACACTTGTCGCAGCTCGGTTGCAGTGTGGTCAATAAAATAAGAGTCGCTGAATTAAAACCGAACAGTAAAGCAGATATACTTTTAGGCGACCTCGACGTTGTGACCGTTCCATCCGTCAATCCATATTTGCGCGAACCAAATGTTGTCTTTATAGATGGAGAGGTAGCAAAACCCGGACCTTATGTGCTGACCGGCCCGGATGATAAGTTGACTGACTTAATTAAGAGAGCAGGCGGATTGACTCAATATGCTGATGTAAACGGTCTTCTGTTCCTGAGAAATAAAGATACATTCGAAAATGAACACCAGAACCAGGATTCGGATATTATCCTTGATAAGTCCAGACTCTTTGCCGACAAGCAGTTCCTTACCCAACTTGCTCAGATGGGTGTTAAACTGCCGGAAAACTTTATACTTTCCACCAACAAAAATTCTGATGATCTAACAAAGCCTGCAGATGTACATGGGGACTTAAAGACGCAAGACGAACTGGCTCAGGCAAGCATGTCGGCAAATGCAGAATATAATCAGAAGGCAGAAGAAGTCATACAGGCACTGGCAAAAGAAAAGCAGCCCGACCAGCTCAGTGCGATGGGAGCACCCGTTGATGAGCAAAATCTTGACAATTCGGCTGAGTATAAATCGCAAATGCCGCAGATCACAAGCGCAAGGATATCCATAGACTTGGTGAGCGCGCTTAAAGATTCAAATTCTCCCAATAACCTAGCTCTTCGGAATGGAGACAGAATACACATTCCAAAAATTACTACAGTTGTCACTGTGATAGGATCAGTACTGCATCCGCACTCATTTGCGGCAAACACTGGTCAAGGTGTCGATTATTATATAAAACGATCAGGCGGTTATGCTCAGGACGCCGCACGTGGTAATGTGGTTGTCGTACGTCCAAATGGAGACGCATTGCCTAAGGCCGATGTTAAGTCTGTGAATGCAGGCGACATTATTGTCGTTCCAAACTCAGGACTCATCGATATCGCAAAGAAATGGGAAAGAGCCGGTACGGTAACTAAAGTGATCTCTGATGTATTCAGCTCACTATACGTGCTTACCAAACTATGATCTCCTTCATAGCCCGGAACAATAAGGTGTAGATAGATCGTAGACTCAATGATGAGTAAATTGGAGCCAACCAATAATGTAAGGCCGGCAATGCCGTTTCGCAGGCTTTGTGCATGGATCTTTGTCGGATTACTGGCAGCCACTGCGATAACCATTAGAGTGGCAACAATGACGACCGGAGTAAGGCTATTGCTGGTCGGCACGTTGCTTTTCGGCTTGTTTACAGCCTTGATTTATATTATTAAGTTACCTGGCTCGCACCCCAAAGTGCTCTACCCCGGCCTTTTCTTCATAGCACTGTTTGTGGTTTGGATGGTTCTGGCAAACAGACAACCTAACGTGCCTCTGCTTCGGTCGACATATGTCAAGCGACTGATGAAATTCGACGGTACTCGCTATGTCCGGGGCGGCGAGACAACCAGCGGGATAGACAGCTCGGGTCTTGCGAGGAGCGCACTGTGGCAGGCTATGTTGATCGAGGGTGTACGTGAGTTTAACCCGGAACTGATGGGCAAGGATTTCTGGAAGTTCTGGTGGCGAGATTTGAGCGTCGAAGCAATATTGAATGGTAATTATGGCTATACAAAAACAATCGGCAAAGCAGCAAAACTTGCCGGGTATGACACTTCCAGGCTTGAATCGGGAGATATGGCTGTCGCCAGAAACGGAATTCACATCCTCATTTATCTTGGGAAGGACAGATGGATCGAAGCAAACCCGAATGAAAAGAAAGTGATTATAAATAGAGCTCCCGCAAACTCCAAGCGCGCATGGTTCAACGTTCCCGTAACTTTCGTGCGCTGGAAAATCTTGCAGGAACCCCACAATAACTGATCTAGCCCGTATTATGCGGGCTAGTGCCTGAATTTGGATATCAGCCATCCTGCAATCAGTAGGACAAACAGACAGGCGACAATAGCAGGTCCTGAAGGCAGGTCCATCTGGAAAGACGCATATAGTCCGCAAACCGTCGCTATGGCGGACGATCCTAGTGCCACAATATATATTCCGCTCAAACGCTGGCTCACAAGCAGACCCGTAACCGCTGGGATCACCAGGAATGCAAATACAAGCAGTGTACCTGCAAGCCGGATTGCCAGTGAGATTATTACACCCAAGATCAGGAAGAACAAAAGGTCCCACCATCCAGATTTGATTCCGCAAGCTCGGGCAGTCTCCGGGTCAAACATAGAGAATAGAAATTGTTTGCTCAGCAGCGAGTGCACGGCTATTGAAGCTATGCCTGCACATGCCATAAGCCAAACCTGACCCGGAGTTACAGTGAGTATATTGCCTGAGAGCACATCCAGCATCCGGCCCTCGCCCTGGGCGCTTTTTGCAACAAATAGCACAGCCAATGCGGATGCCAGCGCGTAGCCGATTCCAATAAGGCTTTCCTGAGTGGTCCGGCGGTCTTTGGATTTGACTGAAAATGCCGCCACTCCGCCAAGTGTAAGAATAAGGGAAACAATAGATGGACTATAGCCCGTACAAAGAGCCAGGCCAACTCCAGCGCTCGACACTTGAGCCAGAGCCGCCCCGACAAAGACTATCCGCCGCAGCACTACGTACACACCAAGATACGCGCATACTGCTCCCACTATCAGGCTGGCTGCTAATGCTATCTGGAGAAATGAATCGTGAAAAGCGCTAAGCATCTTTGCCTCCTGTAACTATAACTCGCCGTCCGCCGAATGTTCCTACTTCCAATCCGATCTCGTATATGTCCGGAAGGTTTTTCGATGAAAGGACCTCGTCGATATCGCCTATCATTCGCAGGCCGCCGTCTATTAGGGCAAGTCTCTTTACATAATTAATGACAACATTCAGCAGATGACTGACCATTACAATCGTGATATTGTCGGCTTCGTGCAGTTCGCTCAGAAGCTCCATTATTGCATGCTCGCTGGCAATGTCCATATCGTTAGTCGGCTCGTCAAGGATCATGACTTTCGGCTCAGCTGCAAGAGCACGGGCGATAAGCGCACGCTGTTTCTGACCACCACTGAGTTCTCTATATGACTTACCCGCCAGATCGGCTATTCCCGCATGGTCAAGACACTCCAGCGAATATTCTCTGTCACGCTTCGATGGACGTCTGATTGCTCCAAGCAGAGGATATCTGCCCATAAGAGCAATATCCATAACGGTTAGGGGAAAGACTTCATCTATAAACTGTCTCTGAGGCACATATCCAAATCTGACGTCGCGCTTTCTATTTATTTGCCCTGCCAGTGGCTTGAGAATTCCCAGCATTGATTTGAGCATAGTCGTCTTGCCGGTTCCGTTCGGCCCGACTATTCCCAGAAAGTCCCCTTCGTTGAGCACAAAATTGAGGTCACATAGCACTCTGTTTTTGCCATAGCCCAAGTCGGCATGGCTGAATGAGAGCATCTCAACCTTTTGTGATTTCTTCTTTTCAAGGTTCAACATGATTATTTCTTTCTTGCTTGAGGTACAGTGGTCCAGGCAGAGCCCGGACCACTGTATTGCTGAATATATCTGCAATTAACGCAGAGCCAGTATATATTTGTCGACCCACGTATCGATCAGGTCAATGTAACTCTTTGTGCCCATCGAGCCGACCGAATAAGGCACAACCTGATATTTTGCATCTGTCTGCCTTTTAATAAGGTCTGGAAAACGCTTTGGATAAATCGACTCAATAACTACAGACTTAACATGATCGTTTTTCATACGCTTTATCAGGCTCGATATATGTGAAGCAGACGGCGGAATTCCTGGTTTAACCTCCAATGTGCCGAATGCCTTCAGGCCGAACCGGCGCAGAAAATAGATGGCGCTCTGGTGATAGGTCACAACATATTCGCCTTTATATGGGGCAAGTTCTTTCTTCCATTGACCCATCTTGTTGTCAATCTTCTCTGTGAAATCCTTATAATTGTCTATGAAGACGGACTTATTACTTGGCGAGACTCTTTCCAGACATTCCAAGATGTTGTTCGCTATTATCTTTGCGTTCTCAGGATCATAGAAATAGTGAGGATTTCCGCAGACATGAATATCACCGGAAGCACCTGTAATCTGACCTTTGGGAACCTCGAGCTTCTTTATACCTTCGGATGCATCCACATAACCACGAGCGCCTAGCCTCACTTTCGGATTACCCGCAGCATTGGAAAGAGCATCAAACCACAAATCCAGATCAAGGCCAACGCGCACGACCATATCGGCACGCGCAATTTTTGATACATCAGACGGCCTTGGTTCGATCATATGATAATCCTGGTTTGCCTTGGCTATCGAATAAACATGGACCTTGCTGCCGCCTACCTGTTTGGCAATATCTGCAAGCTCGGGTGTGGACGCCACGATATTTATCGCGGCAATTGCTGATGTCGCAATGCAAAGAAGCGCTAATATTAAAGCTGTGCGCATTAATACTTTCATTTTTTATTTCCTTTCATGCTCTGGTCTGTTCCGTGTGTTACATATGGTGCGATTACTCCAAATTGTGAGTATGCGGACCGACACCCCACACCCATTGCAGCCAGCACTCATTATAAGAGTCGCAGTCCGGTCGGCAGCCATGTATTGCTTGAAGACGGACATAATACTGCTCCGAGAATTGCTTCGTGAGAATCAAGGACACAGATGACTCATGCATATCTACTGCCTGTGGAAATTCATTCCAATCATAGAGCAAGCCGATGCTGCCGTATTTGTTCCAGCGATAGTTGCCGAAGATATAGTATCCCTTTGCGGTTGCGTCACTTGAATCGGTGGTGCCGCTGCGCCAGAAATATTCGCTGCGCAGCAATGTTCGGTTAGTGCCCTGGCCGAAATGCCTGTAGCTGATGTCAATTCCCCTAAGATGAACATAGTCTGTCTCAAGGGTAACCGGATCCTCACTAGACTTTCCACCTGCCCATGATCCGCCAAGCTCCAGCTCACTGTTTACGCTTGTCGGATAACTTGTCCAGAGCCTCGCAGTGCTGAACCTGTTGGTCATATTGGCACCGGGACCAGTCACTATATCAGGAAGATCGGATGGCTCACCTTCACTGCCGTTTGCCCATGCGCCGAGATCAAGCTGGGCAAAAAGGTTAAGATTGGTCGGAATTACATAACTGACGCTCATACCCTGACCTGTAAGACTCTCAGGAGATACAAAATTGCTGATCACAGTCGGCTGGCGTGTGTATAGCCAGGAATGACAGTGAAGCAGGTTTGTACGCCCGAACGCAACATGTTTTTTGCCAACGTTGAAATTAAGGCCTTTACCTATGCCGAGATAGGTCAAATATGCCTCTTCGACACCAAAGGGTTCATCTTCGGCAGGGCTTGACGTAAAGAATGCATCCGCCTTGACATTTGGATACACATACCCCTGTATGCCCAGTTCGGCTTCTGAAAGCAGGATTTTTTGTCTATCCGGGTCATTCTTGTCGTCAGTAAGCTTGCCTTTTGCCTGCACGATTAGGCTTATATCAGGCAGAGCAAGGTGCCTGCCGCCTTCATTTGCCTGAGTGTCAGCAGGCTCAGTCTGGAGGATCGAATCGGACTGCTGACCCGCTTTGAGTTCATCAAGCTCCTGCTGCATTTGCTCTACCTTTTCATTGAGCAAGTCAAATTGAAATTTTGTAACAGTTATGGTTTCCTGTGTGTCCTGAGAATCCTGAGCCATTACGCCGCAGGCAAACAAAGACACGCACAAGAGTATTGCTATCGTGAGTCTCATTGCTATATCTCCCGTATTTGTGCACGATTGTTCGCTTTGCGAATAGTGTTTCGTCTATCTGCAAAGCGAGAAAGTTGTTGGAATTATTGGATAAAGGGAAACTAGTAATGTGGAGGGCCGCGAGAAGACTTTTTTGGAAGTATTGCATCATGCAGCAAGGATAGTTTTGTAGGGAATGATAAAACGATCTCATCGGACGGAGCATAGTCTGGCGATAAGATGGGCTCACTTACACTTGTCCTTGCCAATGAGCAAACAGCACATTGACGGTGATGATTTGAGGTAGTCCAACTGGATGAATAATGAATGGGATCGGCGTTTGCTGAGGTGTATTTTGTGCACACTTGCAGACTATCACATGAGCAAGTGTGCATAAGTGGACCACCTATGCATAAAATCACATAGGGCAGCAGCCAGAGGATTGCTTTGAACCTTATTTTTCTGCTTGATAAAGGCATGCCCGGCGTCCGGTTAGTTAAACAACCTCACCAGTGGCATTGTAACTGACCGGACGCAACATGTCAACAACTCACGGAACCATAACAGCTTTTATGATCGGTCCGCTTCCGTCGACGACCGAGGTCATCACGGTCTTGGCATCGTCAAAACCAAATGTGGTGGTGACCAGGTCTTCAGCATTTACCAAGCCATCACGCAGCAGACGGTTTGAAATCGGGAAGTTGATGGCCGGCTCTGCAAATGTGGGGATCATCCTAATCTTCCGGAAGATGAGGTCATTTACATCTACCTCGATCTTGTTCTTGCCGCCAAAGTGCAGACCAAGAAACGTAATCAGCCCCCCAAACTTGATTATCTTGAATGCATCGAGCATGCTCTGAGGAGGTGATGTGACAATCACCCTGTCCACACCTTTGGGGAATTTAGACAGGACCTCATCCCCCACACTCTGCTTCCCTACTTCTATAGACATATCTATGCCGAACTTTTTCGCAAGCTTAAAGCGAGCGCTCTCACGCGCATTGTCGGCAACCAAGCCGGTTATAGCAACAAAACTGGCTCCCTTCAGTTTGGCGAGCCTTGCGGCCATTAGACCCAGTGGACCGTTTCCAAGCACAGCCACTTTGCCGCCGAGCGGGATGTCCGCATTGAGCACCGCCGTCAGTGATACAGCAAGTGGCTCAGTGAGACACGCCGACACATGATCCAGACCGTCATACTTGTTCAGGCTGTTGAAGCGCACAGACATATACTCGCCCATGCCGGGCTGGCCTTCCATGTCATACATATTGCGGCAAAACTGCGGGTTGCCGCTCTTGCAGTCCTCGCAAACTCCGCACATAGAGCAGTCTTCCACTATTACGCAGTCGCCGGGCTTTACAGATGTCACATTCTTGCCGACTTCTACAACCTCAGCCGATATCTCGTGGCCCAGCGGCATTGATTCATCGTCCCAGTCACGTACGAAGTTGATGTCGGTTCCACACACGCCGCATGCCTTGACCTTTACCAATACGTGGTCTTCGTCAAGTGGGCCTATTTCACTCTCGCGGAGTTGTATGTCAAGATACTTCTTACCGAAGAGTCCCTTGCTTTTCATTTTTCACCTCATAGCTGTTGGATATTGGGGCTTTGCCCCAAACCCCACCAGAGACTCTGTCTCTGGACTCTGCAAGGAAACCTGGTTTCCTTGACCTTCTGACCCGAACTTGATTGTCCCCCACAAAAGGGGGACAATCAAGTTCGAGATGGGGGTCCAGGGGCCACTCGGCTCCTGGCGGAGTTAAGGGGCAGCGCCCCTTATGGGAGTCTGAGGGTGAAACCCTCAGCATACTAACCAGCGCCGTAGAGTTTGCCATCGGCACCAGGATAGATTTCGTCATCTGCATGGGCAATAGCGGTATCCAGGTCGGCGAAGACCTTCTTGAATGCCACAATAAACTTATCCATCAGATCTTTGCCGTTAGGAGCATGGATTCCGTGAACGATCGTATAAGTGTCACAGAGATTCTTAGCTACAGGGAACTGATCAACGTCGTAATTATACTTGATGCCCTTGGCCTCGTTTATGCTCCACGGATAGCCCGAGCCGCCGTAACCAAGCTTGCTCTGGAAGATATCCTGAGCAGGGACAGGCATGGTCTGCCACTGACCCAGCAGCAACCCCTCTTTATAGAGCGCCTTTTCCACGGCAATCCTGAACTTCAGAGGATCGCAATCGACTCCGGCAGCCTTCGGGTCAAACCTGACGTTATACATGAAGTAAACGTGCTTGCCCTCCGGCGGGCAATATGGCGGTATGACGCCGGGGATTTTGCTAAGTTCCTTGGTGAGATAATCGGCATTTGCGATGCGTGTAGTGTTAAACTCGTCCAGATGGATAAGCTGCGCGCGACAGAGAGCCGCAGGAAGCTCCTGATTGCGATACATATAACCCAGAATTGAGGCGTTGTATACGCGGCGGCGACTGACTTCATCTACCTCGTCGCCAAAGCAGCGGACAAGCGCAGCCTTGTTGAGAATGTCTTCATCGTCCGTGATGAAAAGACCGCCTTCACCTCCGCAGAGGTTCTTAAAATTGTTCAAGCTGAAGCAGCCGACATTCCCGATTGTGCCCGTTTTCTTGCCCTTATATGTGGCTCCATGAGCCTGGCAGGCATCTTCGATCACGAATAGATTGTGCTTCTTTGCGATAGCAATTATCGGTTCCATATCGGCAGGGCAGCCCTGAATGTGTACTGGAATGATAGCCTTTGTGCGCTCGGTAATTGCAGCTTCGAGCTTGGCTGGGTCCATACAGTAGGTCTTGGGATCAATGTCGACAAAGACCGGGACCGCGTTCTGATGGATTGCGCATGACGCCGACGCCAGGAATGTAAATGCCGAAGTGATAACCTCATCACCCGGTCCGACTCCGGCGGCCGCAAGAGCCATGTGCAGAGCCGCTGTGCCAGAGCATGTGGTAAGACAGTGCTTTGCGCCTGTGTAGGTCGCCCACTCCTTTTCAAGCGCGACTACTTGCGGCGCAGTGCCACCTGCAACTATTCCACTATCGAGCACCTCGTTCACCAGCCTGCGCTCATCATTGCCTATAATAGGCCAGTTCTTAAAATCACTTCGCGCCAGCACCGGGACGCCGCCGTCAATTGCCAGTTTTTCAGACATTTTTTCCTCCTGAAAGTTCATTAAGCAGTTTGACACTAATATCTTCAATTGCTAAAGCTGCTTTCTCGTCGACATGCCTCGTCTCGACTTCATATCCACCTTGGCTGATAGCTTCACGAGTAGGCACATAGCCTACATAGCCGTTTGCCAGCCCGATGATATAGGTATGCCGGAAAGGACTCCGAGATTTGATTCTCAGGCCTACCTCAGTAAACAGCTCACCTGGAAAGCTGATATATGCAGTGTCGCCAATACTGAAAGCGACCTGTTCTACATCGATATCCTGATTCTGCAGAGCGCGGATTTTTTTACAGAAAGCTGCTTTGTAATCGTCGCCAACTCCATCGGCTGCAGCAGCAAATTGACCACTGGTCTGTTTAAGCACCTCATCCGCCCAAGCAATTTCCTGATCTGTGACTTTTCTGCGAGGCAGTGTGTAGTTTGTTTTTGTAAATCGCATCTTTGTATGGGCGGCGGAATCTGAGTTGTCGCAGGCTGCAATTACAGCCTCAGCCAGTCGACTTCCCAGTAACTCAACCGCCGCCCAATCGCGAAACCGCCAGTTGTCCATATCCACGGAACCCTGCGCACCATTGACAAACAGAGCTTCGCATCCAAGTCTTTCACTGACGATACGTGCCGCTGCACCCGTATAGTCACCGCTGATCATGTAATTGTCGCCGGACATCACATTCGGGTGCCCTGCATGGTTAAAAAGCACGCAGATAGGCTTGTTCGTCTCCGGGTCGATAATCTTCATCACGCCAACCTCCGGGTCAGGCTCGCCTAGAGCGTGAATTTTTCCCTCCGCCGGATCTTGCTCCCAAAACATGACTATCTTGCCGTCGGCATCGGTAAAGCGCCTGTAATGGCTGATCGTCTCCTCGCGCCCACTGCAGCATGAAACTAACGCGGGTCTGATATTAGCTTTGGCTCTAGCGACAGAACCGGCGATGAGAAGAATCAGATCGTCTACGTATCTCTCTTCCATCTCCTGGAAGATACCGAGTGCAGCCGGGCCTGAGTGCGAGTGAGTTGCGGCGATGACGACCCTGTCTAGCGATATGCCGGATTTTTGGTAGATTAGCTCTTTGGCCTTGTTAACTGACGGCGTGCCTATCACACAGACATCCAGGGAGATTATCGCCAGGCAATCGTTGGCATCTTTATCATTTGAGATCACAACCGTGTGCACATATATTGGGTCATGAACACCTTCAGATTTGTGATCCCTTATCATCCCGTCCATCCACACACTGTAGGACGGGGTAATATCCGTTCTGTCTGTTCCGGCAAACATAACTACTCTCCAATTACTCCGCGTTTGGTCTTCTTTTGCGCCAGCACAACTGTTCCCGAGAGCCTGCCTCTGTCGGCTCTGTATCGACTTACAATCCACGCGCACGGCCTGCTTTGATTATCTTGAATAAGCTCGCCGGTAACCAGCACCGGGCATTCCGGATCGATCTGCAGGGTCCGTTGATCGTCAGGAGATGACTTCTCTGCCCATATCTCATACTGCGTGCGAACAAACTGTAGCCCTGAGGTTTCCTGCCAGAGATGCATGAATGTAGGCGATGCTGCAATATCACTTGTTATTACCGAAGCAAGCACGGGTGGTATGAAGACTTCATCAATAGAGAGAGGTGCATTGCCTTCGCTATCGAGCCGGACTAAGCGTCTCAGCATCGAACCAGGCTGCACCTGCAGTCTTTCGGCTGTGTCCGATGCAGCAGAGACAGTTTCGTCGACCAGCAGTGTACGAACAAGCCTGAGCCTGCCGTGAGCGACATCGGTAGTAAAACTGGACATGCCGATCACTACACTGCTATCTGCAGGCCGGCGCACTATATTGCCGACACCCTGCCTGGGTTCGACCAAGCCATCGAGCGCCAGCTCATGTATCGCTCGGCGGACAGTGATCGTGCTGACTCCAAACTCTTCCCTGAGTTTTGGTTCCGAAGGCAGCGCATCACCGGGTTGATGGTCCCCAGCTATTATTCTATCTCGGAGAGCTTCATAGACAGCTTCATATAAATGATTGTTTGTAATCTGCTGAATGGCCATACGATGTTATCCAACTCATAATAGTCATTATAATGAGTATTATAATCTATATAATGCGCCTTGTCAATAGTCAAAGTGCCATATGACGATGTAATACAATTCTGTGAGTCAATACTAGCCCGGATTATGCGCTTACCGTATAATGCGGGCTAGAGAGGAGTAGCTATAACCGAGCAATCTGGCCGTCTCTGATCTCAAATCTGGATGCAGAGGAGCCCAATTCGGAAAACATATCCGCAACGTCGGGATGGCAGGTAAAGAAGAGAACTTGATTTGATGCTGAAAGCTCAGTTATAGCCTGTGCAGCGGCACGTGAGCGGGCAGGGTCGAAATTGACAAGGATGTCATCCATAATCACCGGCAGAGGCTCGGCTACAAGGCCATACTCAAGGATCAGACCGAAGCGCAGAGCCAGATATAGCTGCTCGCGGGTGCCGCGAGAGAGTTTTGATACGTCTCTGCGGATGCCTTCGGGGGTTTCAAGCTCCATTTCGTCCCGACCAAGAGGAGAAAACACCCGCGAATATGCGCCGGAAGTGAACCGACCTAAAAAGCTAGATGTGGACTTTATCACCCGTGGTTGTTTTTCACGTTCATACTTCTGACGTGTCAGTTCCATTAGCAATTTGCAGATTGCCTTTACTGCCCAGTCGGATGCGTGTTTCTCCAACTGCGCCCTCAGTGTCCTTGCCTGCAATAATGCGGCTGAGAGTTCCTCACTCCTCTCAATCTCGGCTATGCGCTGGATAAGCCGCCCGCGCTTCTCGGTCAGGTCGGAAATATCTCCGGCAAGCCTGTCAAGCTCATTATGCTTGTTCAAGTGCTCTGACTGGATCGAATCAAGTTCAGTCGATTCAAGATCAGACTTTAGGCTCTCGGCATGCTCGCGGCCTGCAATAAGCTCTATATCGGCTTTCAGGCGTGTAATATCCGATTTGATCCGCTCGCGTTCGGAATATACTCCACTTCGCTTTCGGAAATTTTCCTCGTCGGCGGAACCGCCTGCACGCAGAAGAGACTCGTGCTCTTTTCCAGCTTGGTCAAGCTCATTTTCAATGTCCGCAATCTCGCATGATATCCTATCAAGATTGCTCTTATGCGATTGCATGAGTTGGGCACGCCGGGACTGCTCCGACGCATCGAGGCTCGACTGCACAAAAAACCCTGTTGATGCTGCTGCAATGCCCAGCAGCCCTAAAGCGGCAGCAGCCAGAGCGTTATCCCTGAACGCTACCGATAGCGCAACCAGACATGCGCCCGCGATTACAGCGGCAGGCTTTATTGGCGATCTTCTCACAGGCTTTGTATAAACATCGGTTGGGCAATTTTGCTTCTCTGTTTCAAGTTCGGATCGTTTGTTGTTGAGCTTGCGTGAGAGGTCGGCTTTCTTCTCAATGCATCTCTCCAGGCGTCCGATGCCATCTGCTGGAAAAGAGTCGATATCGGGCAGGCGGCTGAGTTCTGCTTTGGCTTTATATAAAGACTCCCAACTCGGCCAGGCTTTTTTCATATGTTCCAGATGGGTTATTTTTCTCTCCAGGTCGGTCTTTTGCTGCTGATAGCGCTCTATGTCACTGTTGATACCCGATAGCTGCGTGCGAAGTGAATCGTAGTCGGTGCTAAGCGTGCTCAACTCTTTGATATGTGAATTGCATGAGCTAATCTCAGCCAGCAGTGTGTTAATCTTTCGCTTGGCAGTTCTGGGCGAGAACAGAGCTGACATCTCAGAGTCTATCTGTTTTTCAACATCGATCGCCGAAATATCGCCCGCGCCTGCGCCATAGCTGTATATGCGCGACCGGACATCTTGAGAATCCAATTTTTGGAGTTCGTTCAGGCTGAATGCAAACACGTTGCGATGGAGGTCTTTGGTCACTCCCGGCAGAAGTTGAGATACGACCTCTTCACTGCCTTTGGAGCCGTCGGGCATCGTCACTTCGACAATGCCCTGCGCTCTGCCGGGTCCGCGTTTTATGATATAATCCAGGCCGCTGTGGTCGAGATGCAGCTTTATGATGCCACCTTGCTCGACATCGGCAACAGGCTTATATTGGTTTTCTCTGCTCTGGGCAGTCTCAAAGCCGAAAAAGACCGCTCTGATGAAGGCAAGCAGTGTACTTTTGCCGGCCTCGTTGTCACCGACAAAAATATTTAGGCCGCATGAAAGACCCTCAATGCGCACCTTGGAGAGCATGCCGAAACCCGATATGAAAAGCTCAGTGATCTTCATAATCAGGTCTCCTCCGTGAGAGCATCCAGGCCGTAAAGCGTCGCTGCATCCAGCCATGCCAACAGCTGGTCATCACTCGGTTGGCCGAGATATGCACGAGCTCTTCCATGCTCAAATAAAGGCTCTAATGCGCTCCTGAGATCGGCAATACGATCCGGGCATTGCCGCATCTCCTGAGCCAGACGCAGAAAGTCACCTACGAAATCCTCGGAAAGTCGTCTCTCGTCTATATTGATGTCCGGCCTGGTCTCATCCATAATCGACTCGACCCAGACGAAGTTGCCCTGCAGTGATGCGCTATGCCTCAGGTCAGCTGTGATATCGTCGAGTATTGACGTGCGGGTAATGGAACGGTGGAGGGGCATTCTGCCTGTAATGCGAAAGCGGACCAGCACCGGACAGACTGCTGACTGCCTGATATCCCCCACTCTTTCACTCAGAGACTCGATGAGCTCCTGCTCCGACGCAATCCCTGCAGCAGATATCTCTTCTTGATGCCAACGAACCGCGTTAGTCTGCGCAAATTCCATGCTTGCGCTGCCCGAATCATCGACGCTGACAACATAGCAGCCCTTTGCACCGATTTCTTTGGGATTCAGACCCTGTGAGTTGCCCGGGTAGACAACAAGTGGAGCGCTCTCGTGCAGGATCATCCTCTTATGAATATGGCCCAGCGCCCAATAATCGAAAGTGGAACGTGTAAGGTCGGCAAGCGTGCATGGGGCGTATGGGTCGTAAGCTGCCGCCTGGCCGCAATTGCAGTGCAGCAGAGCTATGGCAAAAGGTGAGCCTTTGTCGTGCGAAAGCCGCAGAGCAAGATTCTCAGTGATACCTTGTTTTGAATGGCTGATGCCGTTGACTGTGGCAATCAAATTTCCATTGCGGACAACCGGCATCACTTCAGGCTCACTGGATGAGAAAAAGTGGGCATGCTCAGGCCAGTTCAGGCTTGCGCTCCAGCCGTTTGAGGGATCATGGTTGCCGCATACTATATATGAGCTGATTTCCGCCTCGGAAAGTGTTTCGAGAGCAGACCGAAACCTCAACTGTGCACGCAGGCTTTTGTCGCTGGAATTATATACATCCCCGGCAATCACAACAAAGTTGACTTTGCGCACAAGGCAAAGCTTAACTATGTTGTCGAGCGAGGCAAATGTGGCATCTTGCAGGACTGATGCAAGCTCCGGCGAGACATACCCAAGACTATCAAATGGACAGTCCAGATGCAGGTCGGCAGCATGCACGAATGTGAACGCCATACCCTCAGTGCCCTCATCAATAAAAAAGCTGCGATAGATGCTCTACCGCAGCGTGTGGTTAAAAAATACCTTCCTGCCTCGCCTGCGGAGTAAGCTGTCGGGCTAGGGTAGGAAGCTCCCCCTCCGTTTCCGGACTCGCCCCCTCATCGGTCGGGTCCTCCGCTTTCATAAGAAACTCGGCGTTTTGTTGTTTTATTCGGTTTTTTATTAAGTTGTACAGTCGTGTGGAATTGGGAAGGTGCATAGCACCTCAGCACTATAATAGTGCTGCCTGCGAGATTTGTCAATAGTCATGTGATAAAAAACAAAAAATTCTGCAAACAAACTGTATTATTGCTGGTTTGCAGGAGCGGCTGTGGATGTACCAGGTTGTCCACCGGGCTGCATCAGCCTTGGCTTTATTATCGTCCTCATTTTCGATATTGCCGCAAACTGCGCAAACATTGTGTTGAGCTTGGCCTTTTGATCGTCAGTTAATAAGGCACGAAGCCCCTCAAGAGTCTTTATCTTTTCAGTCACAATCGCCGACTCCATTTTCATCGCGTCCGCTGCCGCAGATGTCAAGTCAGACTCAGATGTACTATTGTCGAGCAGCAACTTTGTGTATTTATCAACAGCCTTTTGCTGCGCTTGAATTGTCGGCTTGAGCGTCTTGTCGGCCTCCGAAAACAGCTCGGTTACTTTTGTCTTTTGCTCATCCGTAAGATTTAGCTGTGTCGAAAGCATGGGCACTGCATTGGAATTTATCACATGCAGCGAAGATATCAAGCAAGGAGCAGGGAGCATTATTTCTTGAGCGTTCGATGTAGATGATGACCCCTGCATCGTTGGAGCTGGGGGAGGCGCCTCCTGGGCACAGAGCACAGGCACAGCCATAATAACAAGACAGCAAGTCAGCACAAACAATAGTAAATTTCTCATATCAAGCCTCCGTTTATAATCAGTTGAGTTACGAAGATAAGCGTCGAGTTGTTCCATCAGAAAAGAGTAAGTTTCGGCTCTTTTTTAGCCTCGATCACTTTTTTGCGCGCCGACTCTATATCTGAAATGAGCAGCGATTTGCCGCCGTCATAGCTCTGACCCGCCTGTCTCAAGATGTAGGCCGGGTGCAGAGCGGCTATCGCATAGCGAGCATATTTTGTCGGGTAGAAGATGCCGCGCTCCTGCGTCATTTTGAAATCCTTCTTGATTACGAACTTGGCGGCAGGCGCGCCTAAACACAGGATCACAAGCGGGTTTATAATATGTATCTGTTCCTCCAGCCAATGCGTGCAGGATTCGATCTCATCAGTTGCGGGAGGGCGGTTGCGCGTCCTGCCGTTTTCAGTTATACATGCGCGGCACTTTAGCACATTGCAGATAAATACGTGATGCCTGCCTATTCGGCACGCAGTAAGCGCCTCGTCCAGCAGTGCACCTGCCCTGCCTACAAACGGCCTGCCTGTAGCATCTTCATTCATGCCGGGGCCTTCACCGATTATCATAAGCGGGGACTCTGGGTTGCCTTCGCCGAAGACTACGTTTCTTCTGGTGAGCGCTAGCGCGCACTCACTACAGCCCAGACATTGCGTCTTAAGCTGCTCGATTTGCTGGGTAACTGACTCTTCCATATTAGCCTGCCAATTGGTCGAATTCGATCTTCAGTTTTTTATAGGTGGTTTCGAGGGCTTCTGGGATGACCTTGATATCCGCGAAGACGGGCATAAAGTTGGTGTCTCCGTTCCACCTGGGGACTATGTGCAAATGCAGATGATCTGCAATACCCGCTCCGGCCGCCGTACCGAGGTTTATGCCTATATTATACGCGTCCGGTTTGCATACCGCGCTGATTGCCTTGCAGGACAATTGCGCAAGCTGCATGATCTCCAGGCTCTCTTCGTCGGTAAGCTCAGTCAAGTCCGCTATATGGCGATATGGCGGGATGAGCAGATGCCCATTGGAATACGGGAATGCATTCATAATTACAAACGCATACTTACCGCGATAGAGTATGCGGTTTTTCTCGTCATTCTCCTCTTTTGGAAAGACACAGAAGATGCATCCTTCGGCTTTGTTTCCTACAATATATTCAAGGCGCCAAGGCGCCCAAAGCTGTTGCATATAATTCCCCTTGCTGCCTTACTCAGTGATAATCTACACGAATCTCGGCTGTTAGTCAACCATTTGCCTAAGCTTGAGGAACATAAGTTTGACAGTAAAAAGACCGCATAGTAAGATACAGCTTGTCTTGACACACAATCGGGAGCCCAGCAATGCAAGAGCAACAAAGCAAGGCAAATGAGATCGCATGGTCATATAGAGCATACGAACACTGGATGCGATACAGCGGCCGGCCGGATCAGGCTGCAGCTCAGATGAAAGATGATCCGGCATCGTTTATCAAGCATGAATTGCCATATCTGGGCGATGTCACAGGAAAACGTGTTATCAATTTGATGGGGTCGAATGGCCGCAAAGCGGTGCCCCTCTCGCTGCTTGGAGCAGATGTCACTGTTGTAGACATATCACCTGAGGGTGCGCGATATGCCGAGGAACTTGCAGAAGCTGCTGGTGTTCATATCGAATATATTATTTCCGATGTGATGGCATTACCCCTTCATGAGTTCGCAAGTAGTTTCGATATAGTCTACATGGAAGGCGGCATCTTTCACTACATTGCCGACCTTTCTGGATTTGCACAGATCGCTAATACCGTCTTGTCGCCAGGTGGGCGGCTGGTGGCAAGTGACTTTCACCCTATAAGAAAATGCATTTCAATCAACGGTGACCGGATATCCCTAGCTGGAGATTATTTCGATGAGCAGTTTCACGAAAGCAGCGTTGCATTTCAGCAATTCTTTGCCGACAAGGAACAGGACAGCTTTCCAAAATGTCTGCTGCGCTACTGGACTATGGGTGAGATTGTCACCGCATTTGCACACGCCGGGCTGATTATCAAAGAGTTGGTCGAACTGCCGTTCTCACAGCTCGCTGATATTCCCGGACAGTTTATTTTGGCGGCATGCAAGCCTGCAGACAGATAGAAGAATGAAAGAGTCTGATTTTTACAAAAACCTGCCGCGCTTGGAAACAGAGCGCTTAATAATCAGGAAATACACTTTGGAAGATGTAGATGATTATTTCGTCTTCTCATCTGATCCAGAGGTTACCAAATTCTTACGTTGGGGACCGCATCCGAATCAGGATTATACTCGTGAATATATTCTGGGAGTGCTCGACAATTATTCCGATGGTAAAGACAGCCCATGGGGAATTGAGCATAAAGCCGGAAAGAAGATTATAGGAAGCGTTCATATCATGCAGCTCGATCTATTCCACAAAAAAGCTCAGATCGGCTTTGTGCTTGCAAAAACTTATTGGGGCCGTGGATATATGGCCGAAGCCGTCGACAAAGTCTTTGAATATTGCTTTACCAGGATGCAGCTTAACCGAATCGAAGGGTTTTGTATCCCCGAAAATCATGCTGGCGCACGAGTAATGGCAAAGATCGGCATGAAACTCGAAGGAATACTGAGGCAGTATCAATATCAAAAATCGGATTTTTGGGATTTTCAAATATTCTCGGTTCTAAAATCGGATTACGAAGCTCTCTTGGCATAACAGCGTTTAATTCGCCAGCAGTTTTTTAGCTTCAGCAAGCGCCCTGCCCCTGTGGGAAATCGTGTTCTTTTCACCTGACTCAAGTTCGGCCATATGCCTGCCAAGCTCGATTACTATAAAGACCGGGTCATAACCGAAACCATTGGAGCCGCGCGGTTCATATGCAATAGTGCCCTCGATTTTGCCCTCACACGTCTTTACACCACCTGCAGGCTCGGCAATTGCCACGGCACATCTGAAGCGAGCAGTGCGTTTATCGTCCAGCACGTCTTTCATAAGGCCGAGGAGTTTGGAGATGCGCTGGGCATCCGTAGGGGCAAACCGGCTTGAATATACACCGGGCGCACCCTCAAGCGCGTCAACTTCCAGACCCGAATCGTCCGCCAATGTTAGTTCGCCCGTATATTCGGCGTAAGCCTTTGCTTTGATTGTGGCGTTCTCGACAAACGTCGAGCCGGTCTCCTCGACCTCAGGCGCATCGGGATAGTCTGAAAGTGAGACGATATCGTAGGGCATATCGGCCAATATCTCGGCCATCTCCTTGACCTTGCCTGGATTCTTTGTTGCTATGACCAGCTTCCTCACAGTATGTCGGCCATCTTCTCTTTGATGAGCCTGGTCAGCTCTCCCGTGCCCTTCACAGCCAGGTCAAGCAGGTTGTTGAAACGATTGCGGGTAAATGGAGCGCCCTCGGCTGTGGACTGGATCTCGATAATCCTGCCCGATGCGGTCATCACCACATTCATGTCAACTGAGGCATTGGAGTCTTCTTTATAGTTGAGGTCGAGAAGCTCCTCGTTCATCACAACCCCGACACTGATGGCAGCCATCAGGTCGGTGAATGGCAGTTTTTTGCAGATATTTTCTTTCTTGAGTACTGCACATGCATCCAGAAACGCTATGAATGCTCCGGTGATGGATGCGGTCCGCGTGCCGCCATCGGCCTGAATAACGTCACAGTCGAGCCAGATCGTCCGCTCACCGAAGGCAGTCATATCGGTGACCGATCTGACTGATCGCCCGACGAGCCTCTGAATTTCCTGAGAGCGGCCATTTATCTGACCCCTAGTTATGTCGCGCTGGGTCCTGGTCTCGCATGAACGCGGCAGCATGCCATATTCGGCAGTCACCCACCCCTGGCCTGAGTTCTTCAAGAATGGAGGCACTTTCTCTTCGATGGAAGCTGTGCAGATGACTTTTGTGTCGCCCATCTCTATCAGGCAGCTTCCCTCTGCATATTTGTTGAAGTTGCGAGTTATCGTGACTGGCCTGAGCTGGTCGGCAGAACGGCCGTCTAGTCGAATCATATGCTTATATCTCCCTGAATAGCCGAGAGCGGAGAGTGGAGAGCGAAGAACCCGGAACTGTAACCGCTCGGTCGGCTTATATTATTCTATTTTTACTGCGGTTTCGACCGCATGAGCGATTGTAATCTTTTCGACCTTATCAATAGTTCTTCCGAGAAATATGCTGCCAAGGGCTGCGAAACCAGCCGTATCCCCGCTTGCACTGAAAACATGCGGGGCATCAAGCCTGTAAGCAGCCATACCTTGCTCAACAAGAATTTTGCCCAGTGTCTGAGTGGTCTCAACCGCCGGATCGACAATAATGATGTCACGCCCCGCGGCAGACTCTATGGCTCGGCGCAGGAATGGGTAATGAGTGCAGCCCAGAATGATAGTCCGGCATCCTTCGCCGATGAGCGGCGCAACATAGTCTCGCGCGGCAGCTTCTGCTTCTTCACTGTCTGCTCTGCCGGATTCCACCAAAGGCACGAATTCAGGGCAGGCCTGTTGGATCAC
The DNA here is from genome assembly GCA_021371935.1 of bacterium. Classification (NCBI taxonomy): domain Bacteria; species bacterium. The sequence goes on along the minus strand of JAJFVF010000002.1, from coordinate 310,030 downwards.
TTTTTTCTGCGAATCGAGTTTATGGATCGACTTTTCATATGCGCCGCTTTTGACAGTTCCGCTTGTGGCAAGCACGCCTATCGGCGCTTCACCCGCGACACCAATCGCAGCCTTTGCCCCAGGTTCTATCACTCCAAGAATAGGCACATCCGGGAACCGATTTTGTGAAGCTTCCAGAGCAACAGCGCTCGACATATTGCACGCCATAACCACAGTTTTCGCGCCTTTTGTGATCAAATGTGCGGTGATATCGAGCGCAAATCCCCTGATCTCATCCAGAGGTCGCTCGCCATAGGGCACATGCGCGTTATCGGCAAAGTAGACTATCTGCTCTTTTGGGTATGCCTCCATGATCTTTGCGGCAACAGACAGCCCGCCAAGACCCGAATCAAAAACACCTATCAACTCTATTTGTCCGGTTTCAACAAAGTGGAATCAGCCTCTATGGGATCGGTAAGCTCGAAATGCCCACCGAGGGATTCCACCGGATTTCCTTCCACAAGAATTTGCACCTTGCGCACTTTCCCGCCACTGTTTTCAACGAGCGTATGAGCAATGGAATTCAAAACCAGCGCCTCTTGGGTCGAACCGCCGGAGAAGTTGTCCACAAACTCTTTGCTCAGATCAAGCGCCGCTACCTCTTTGGAAACTTTGACTGGAACAAGCAGCCTTGTCCCCTTGGGGATCAGCTTTCCTGCCTCGCCACTTTCACCGTTGGTGGCAAGAAGCACCTTTATGGCCACGCTCAGTATATCACCTTTAAGCTCCGTGGTTCTAGTCGCCGGAACGAGATAAAACCTGTTTTTCTCACTTACAGGCAGATATATTACTACTTTGCGCTCGGGAACCTCTGTAATCGTAGTATGATTTTCTACCACAGGTTTGCTTTCAGGTTTCTTTACCCCTTTACCTATGCCGCTGGATAAGTAATACGTCGCCGAAGCCGCCGCACCGAAAACAACAAGAGCCAGGATAATTGTCCAGCTAAAACTCAACGATTTTGATTTTCGCTTAGCCATTTCTATTGCCTCACTTCAACGGGAGTGCCTTCAATGTAAGATTTCAGTCCTGTAACAATTCCAGATGCCAGTTTCTTCCGATAATTGGTATCCAGCAATCTATCCCGGTCGGCTGCAGTATTCAGGTAACCGCATTCCAGCAATATGCCGGGCAATCCGGTGTTTTCAAGCCTCTTGAGTACACCCAAGCCGGATTCATAGAGCGTTTTGTCGCTGCGAGGACGCCTGTCACACATACCTGTTGCAGCACATACCCCGGTGTGTACGGCATATGCAAGCGCCATTGGGCTTGGTTCGTATTTATGGTAATATGTCTCGATTCCACTGGCAGAATTGGATTCTCCGTTGGAATTGCAGTGAATGCTGATGAAAAAGTCCGCATTGTTCTTTATAGCTACTTCCGGTCTAGCGGCCAAGCTCATGAACACATCACTGGTGCGAGTCAATATCACTTTTGCACCCTGTTGGCGTAGAGCATCTGCAAGCTCATCAGCTATCTTTACGTTTATGTCTTTTTCCACAATGCTGCCCCATTTTGCACCCGGCTGGTTTCCGCCATGACCCGGATCAATCACAACCAACTTATCCGCAAGCTTTCCACCGGAGTGATCAGGTGGGCGAACAGAGAGCACCATTTGTGATTCTTCTGTCCGCAGGGAATATGCCATAACTTTCTTGAGTTGTAGTGTCATATTTGGTTTGTTGGGGTTGCTATTATCAACCTTTATGTCTTTGAGCAGTGAGCTGGAACCGGCGCATTCCGATTCTTCCAAGATACAACCAGGCAGAACAACACCTATTTGGGCCGGAGAAACATCATACTTGATCGATGCGGAACCTTTTCTATCAGTGGAGATAATAAGATCAAAGCCGTCATTATCACGAGGATCGACTCTAAGCCCGGTTATGGAAAATTGTGACTTGCTTCCACTCTTTGGCTGCTGCGAGATGGGCTTGGGAAGACTCTCGGACACTTTGACCTGGATCTGAGACGCCACAGGATCGCTTATGACTTTATATGGGACGTTCTTTTCCATATCCAGCACGACACGAGCGATGCCGTCCTGGCTGCCCAGCCTTGCTCGCAGGATTTTGTCCGTTCCGATATAAATTTCCCTTGCATCAGAGTCCAGTCTGGCATATGGAATATCGACAATCAGCTTGTTGGCGCTTATCCAAGGCTTAACAGTGTATGCTGCGGGGAAGCTGCAGTTAACTTTCAAGGTCTCATCTACAAACTCAACAGATTGCACAAGTGCTGTCAGGTTAAGTGCCTTTGCATCACTATCCCAACTGGACTGACCACCCACAACAGCAAGAACCTTGTCCATAGGCAGCATTTTTGTTTTGTTTACATCTACTGTCTCGATCTCTCCAGCCTTGCCGCTTGAGGAGATCACCATTATCTTGCCGGGGTCTGTCGATGATGAGTAACTTGCTCCGAGTGCACTCAAAATTCCAAGTGGAGCCAAGACACGAGTGCCGTCCCATACCGGAGAAGGCGCAAGCGCGGCCTCCCTGCCTCCCAGCAATATGCGAACCGGGATCAGTCCGGCGTTGGCGCTGAGGATCGTGGCGCACACCAGGCTAAGGAGCATTACTGATGCCATTATCACTCGCTTCATAAAGCATCTTCCTTGAACTAACGAGGTATTGTCGGGCTGAAGAGAATTATAGACGTGGGCAATATCCATATCTTACCCGGCAATAATGAGCATTTCTGTAATTTTACCGGTATCCATACGATATTGCAAGCTCTGATAACAAGCGTTTATCATTGACAACCACTTGCACTAGAAAGTAGCATGACATATGTCTACCAAACCGAAAGGTCGCATTTTTAAATGTCAAAGGATACTTACTACATAACAACACCGATTTACTATGTTAACAATGTCCCGCACGTCGGCAATGCTTATACAACCATCATCGCAGATGTCGTGGCGCGTTTTCACCGACTCAAGGGTGAGAAGACATTCTTTCTAACCGGCACAGATGAACATGGAACTAAAGTGGCGGAAGCTGCAGCGGAGAGAGGCATAGCAGTAGAAAAGTATGTTGACGGGATTGCTGAAGACTTCAAGCAAGTTTGGAAAACGCTCGACATACAATACGATGATTTCATCAGAACGACCGAGCTCAGACATGTCAGCGTAGTTCAAAAAATATTCAGTAGTCTGCTTGAAAAAGGCGACATATACAAAGGCCACTATGAGGGCTGGTACTGCGTGCCATGCGAAACGTTTTATGCTGAGAGTGAGTTGGTCGATGGCAATTGTCCGTCATGCAATCGAGGTGTTGAATGGGTCCAGGAAGAAAATTACTACTTTAGGCTGTCTGCATACAGCGAAAGACTACTTGATCACATCGAAAAACATCCCGGCTTTCTCCAACCCGAATTCCGTAAAAACGAGGTTGTTAGTTTTATCAAACAGGGACTGCGAGATATCTCCATTACCCGTAAGGGACAAGGCTGGGGAATAGAAGTGCCGGCGGACCCGGACAACAGGATATACGTCTGGTTTGACGCGCTGATCAACTATATAAGCGCAATCGGCTATGGCACAGATGATGAGCTTTTCAACTCGCTATGGCCTGCAGACATACAGCTTATGGCCAAAGATATTTTTGTACGGTTCCACTGCACATTTTGGCCTGCGATGCTCATGGCTCTGGGTCTCGAGTTACCAAGGGTTCTTTTCGGCCATGGCTACTGGACATTGGATGGAGAGAAGATTTCCAAGTCCAGGGGCAATGCGATATCTCCGGCTCAGCTTGCAAATGATCTTGCCGCTCAGTCAGGTGCAGACAGCAAAGTCTGCATGGACGCGATTCGATATTTTCTCGCGCGAGAGGTGACATTCGGGCTTGATGGCGACTTCTCGATCGCGTCTCTAAAAAACAGGTTCAATTCGGACCTTGCCAATGACCTCGGCAACCTCTTGAACCGCACACTCAGCATGCTTGGTAAATACTTTGATGGTTCGATACCGGACCCGAATGGCTTTTCTGGTGGATTGAAAGATGTCATAACGCAGGCTGCGCAAACGGCGGAGCAAAACTGCGATAAGCTTGAGTTCACTCGCGCACTGGAAGCTGTATGGCAGATGATTGGCGCCGGAAACAAATATATAAACGATATGAAGCCATGGGAGCTTGATAAGCAGGGCAAAAAAGATGAACTCGCCGGTGTGCTCTACTCCGCTCTCGAAGTAGCGCGGGCGGCGGCGATTATGATATCGCCTTTTATGCCCTCGACGGCGAAAGAGATAGCTCGCCAGATCGGAATAGCGGATACGTTCAGTTCACTGAAGTGGGCAGATATCACTTCGTCCAACTCTATTGCACCTGGCACCCGCACTCAGGGACCCGACCCTATATTCCCGAGGCTCGATACAAAAAAGAAGAAAGAGGCTGTTAAGGTGGAAGAAAAACCGCAGGAAGCTAAGAAGACCGAAGATACTATATCCTATGATTATTTCAGCAAGCTGCAGATACGGATTGCGCAAGTGATATCAGCGGAGAAGGTCGAGGGGGCAGACAAACTCCTCAGACTGCAGATAAGCCTTGGTGACGAGGAGCGTCAGATAGTGGCGGGAATAGCTCAGAGTTATGAACCGTCTTCACTCGTGGGCAGAAAGATCGTGCTGCTGGCCAATCTTGAACCCGCCAAGATAAGAGGCGTTGTATCGAATGGCATGCTTTTGGCTGCGTCGGACGAAGAAGGCAAGGCAGTCCTGCTCCAACCTGAAAAGGATGTTCTTGCTGGATCGAAAGTAAGATAAGTCTCTAGGCAAATCACGGTTGGTCGCTTGCATACCACTATAGTTTTTCACACAGTAAAACCACATACAAACGTGCAATTTACTGACCGTAAATTGCTTAGCGCGCATTATTCACGAGAAACGTGAATGATGCGCGGCCCGGACCCGAAATATGCTCGACGAGCATATTTCGAGCTAGCTTTAATTGGAAAGTGGAAAACAACCTTTCTCGGACTTTCCACTTTCTACTCTCCACTTTCAGCTACTATATCAGCTCGCCTTCTGCAGTTCTCGGAAGCTGTGAACGCGGTTTGGACCAAGGAATCGCCCCTGGTTAAGTGCGCGGTGTGCTGCGTTTATAAGATCTTCGGTAGTCGATCCATGCTCAGGGAATGTGGATATTCCCACACTCACAGACAGTGGCTTCTTTTTGAGTCTAGTGCTTATCACACAGTCATGCAGCCTCTGCGCGATCTCCTCAGCTTCTTGTGCACAAGCCTCCGGAAACACCGCCACCAACCTGGTTGAGGAATATTTTGCGACCATGTCATAGTCACGCACTTCAGCCTTGAGCTTTTCACCCATTGCAGCCAGCGCTTCGCCGGCAGCTTCATCTTTTACATTCTGCCTGCTCTTGAATTCATCAAGATCAAAAACTGCAATCGAAAGCGGCCTTTCGGCTCGTTCGGAACGGTTTAGTTCGTTCTTTAGGAACAATTCCAGGTAACGTCTGTTGGCCAGTCCGGTCATTGGGTCTATAAAAGCCGAGTCAGATTTCGGTGATTCGGTTTTCGACTGCGATTCGTCGTTTTGCCCTTGCTCAGCTTTGTCCAAGGGTTGCTCATGTTTCTTTGAAACAGCAAATAATGTCCCACAGGCAAGCACTGCGGGAGCGGCCAGAGCCAGCAGTACATAAGATGGAGCTATCGCATATAGCACGGCAAGAGCATAGCCTGAAAATATACACAGCGACCAGCCGGCAGCAACGCCAACAGTGCTTGGCAGATTATCCGAACATGGCTCAGAGGACCGGCACTTAGAACCGGCAGCAGCCAGCAGTGCATTTGCACCTATGTAGACCGCGGCGGCACAAAGCAGCGGCACAAATGAATCGACCTGCTGTGGCCGAATTATATTGCCTCCCAGCATCACATAAACAAGCGATGAAAATGAACATAAGCCAGCAGGCTTGACTATTGAATATAGAACCTTGTGAAGCGGTTTCCTTGAAGGGCTTTCTACTGCAAGCCGGACGGCTGCTCCCAACGCGGCGGGCAGCGAGGCTCCCAATGGTCCTAAGGCAAGAACACCCGCAAAAAGCAGGCTGTGAGTGAGGGAAAAATATATTGTGTTATTTCCCCATCGATTGCGAACCTCCGCCACAAAAGGAGTAACTGCCGCTGCCGGCACGGCTAAAGATAGAATGCGCCACTCCAGACCCGAGCTGAAAAGTGCACATACAACACACGCCAGCCCAGCGGCGCAAATCAGGAACATTGTCAATCCTGCCGATGCCCTCGCATTGGAACATGCATCGATATTTTGTATGGAGTCTTTTTTCATTGTTTTCGCATCTCAATTGATGCGCATAATACGTCCATGCGAGCAAAAAAATTATTATGGCGTCGCGTGGTACTTTATATATACCTTACATGTCTTGCAAATTGAGAGATCAGAATTAGAACAGCACGGTTTTTCTTTTATCTGCCAGCAGTTGAGCCCCTCTTTGTATCCGCGACACGCAAGATAGAAGCTTGCTGGGCACCCGCGATAAGCATAGTTGCTACAAGTGCTTTTCATATTTTTTCCTCTCACGGATCAGGCAGCCAGTCGACCTCGTTTTCGCGCGCGCTTGTCCCTATACATAGCCGCGTCCGCTGTATCAAGCAGCGATTCGAGATCACCTGCATCTTTGGGATATGTTGCGATCCCCACACTCGCGCCAAACAGCGCCATGGTGGCGTTGTCGGTATACTGCTCAGCGTATTGCCCGACAACTTGCTGAATTCTCTTTGCTATTCTTTCCGCCTCACTTGCGGGCGTGTCGGGCAGCACTACAACAAACTCGTCACCGCCGTTGCGGAACACCTGGTCATAATCCCTGAGCTGATTTACAAATATGTCGGCGGCATCTTTCAGTACACTGTCACCCCTCTGATGCCCCAGAGAATCGTTGACTGCCTTGAAATTTTCAAGGTCTATTCCGATAACAGAGAGCTGTCCATTTCGTCTTGATGCCCGGCGAAGCTCCCGCTCCAAATACGTTCGCAAATACCTGCCGTTGTGTAAACCCGTCAGAGGGTCTCTTACAGCCGAGTCTCTCACTTGTTCAAATGCGCTTGCGTTCTGAATAGCCATTGCCGCAGTGTTTGCCACAAATGTCATCGTGCGCAAATCATCGCCAGAAAAAGCATGAGGCGCATCATCATATAGATTGATTGTCCCAAGAACCCGTCCAAAACTGGATATCGGCGCCACCAGAGATGACTTGAAATTCGATGCAATATGGCCCTCCATACCTAATACCAGATCGTTCGGATCATAGTTGCCGACAAATGTGCTTGCATGCGCCGCAGACTTTCCTGTCACACCTTTTCCCAGCTTCACACTTGCACCCTTGAATATCTCATTCCAGCGGCCAGCAGACGCCCTGGCCGTCAACATATGAGGATGCAGCTCATCGACAAGAAATACAACACATGTTGCTGCATCACTGAGCCTTTTGGTCCTGTGTGCCAACAGTGCCAGCACCTCATCAAGCTCCAGTGTGCTCGAAAGAGTTTGAGCTATCTCAAAAATCGATATTAGCTCATGATTAGCCTGGGCAATCAGGTCTGCTGCTCCAAAACTCTCGGTTGAAGCCTCACACGAAGGCAGTGGTCTACGCTGTCTGTCCATATCCTTCACCTGATCAGCCACATCGAGAAACGCTGCAACCACTTCCGGGTCAAACTGCGCTCCAGAGAGTTTCTTTATATGCTCTACTGCATCCTCATGAGACCATCCATCTTTATAACAGCGAGTCGAGACAAGAGAGTCATAGACCTCCGCAACGGAAATTATCCGAGAGCCAACCGGTATATTTTCAGCCGATAGATGGTCCGGGTAACCGGAACCGTCATAGTTCTCATGATGATGGCGCACCATGTCGGTGACATTCCATGGATATTCGACCTGCTCAAGTATGCGAGCACCAATTGTGGTGTGATTGCGCATCTTGCCGAATTCCTCCGTATCCAGAGGCCCCGGCTTGAGCAGAATATATTCAGGTACGCCCAACTTGCCAACATCGTGAACAAGCGCTGCAATACGAATGCCGTTAAGTTCATTTTCATTCAAGCCCATGGCACGCCCGACCAACTCACAGATCGTTTTGACTCTGAGGACATGGTCCTGCTCATATGAGTCCTTGGCGGCTATCGCACAGGCGAGTGCTTCGGCAGTGCTCCGATATACATCCGCCAGTTGCTTGCTGGCGTCTTTTTCATCGGTTTCGGATTTGCACTGAGCAGCCGACAAATCAACCTGATTGCACAGCAGAACTGCCAGTCCCAACCACAAACATACACCCAGCCAACCGCGGCTATAACCATCACCAACAGCCAAGATGCCGATTACCGCAGCACAGGCCGCTAATCCAATGACCACCTTGACTCGCTTTATTGCTCTTGCATTCATATCGGCTCTCATTTCAGGGCAAGATGCCCATATTACGATCCTATTAGTGCCCTCTGAACTTTGAGGGTGTTGAGTCAGTGCCGGAGGAAACGACCTCATCACTTACGTCGTATGCACTCTCGACAAGGAAGAGAACCTGTTTGGCGGTAGACGGCGCGGCACAATCGTTTTTTGCACGCACACCACGACCACCTGCCTTCATGCCTAATTGAACAAATCCCGACTCTGCTACTGGTTCATAAATGTTTAGCATACTACCAACTCCCAAACAACAAAATGCCAGGCTGTCGTAGCCAACGCCACCCTATCATCCTAAACCTGCAGCCCATTCATTCGGACGATAAGGTGTGTTCGCTTCGGCAGCCTGGCAAGCATGTCTCGAAGATCGAGGTGTAGCCCCAATAGCTTTGCGCCCCAAAGTTTCCCGTGGTTTGCCTTTTCGTGCGTTCAGGCCTCGGCCTGAGCTTTATTCAAATAGTTTATGCCACACTATAAGTGCTCCTCACCTGAAGAAAATACTTGTTTCTCCGATAATTGGAATATCAGTGGCTTGGGAGCGTTCAACTGGCCTGGCCGCACAAATATTTTGACGCCTTATCAGACGACTGAGGAGGACTCAATTTTGAGAACATATCGCATTCAGCTTGCAGTGCTGATTCTAAGCATAACCGCTTTGGTATGTGCTGGTGTCTGGGTGACAGCAGGAACCACAGGTTCAGTCTCAGGCATTGTTAAAGATGTAAAAACCGGCACTCCGCTTTCCGGGGCAAACATTATCATTGCAGGAACAGGTCTGAGCACTGTAACCGATGAGAATGGAAGATTTGTCATTGCAAATATTCCGCCTGGCGACTATGAAATCACAGCACAAATGGTCGGTTACGGCACACAGACTCTGGCGGATGTGCAGGTGATAATGGATGCGACCGCTTCGGCTGACTTCGATATGACCCAAGAGGTAATCGAAGAAGAGGCAGTGGTAATAACCCGGCCTAAACCAATGATCAACCCTGAAGTGGTTAACACATTCAATCTCGTAAGTGTTCAGCAGGAGCCACTTACACGTACTGATCCATCCAGTGTTCGGAGTGCTCCGGGCGTGCTGAGCACTCTGCCGGGTGTAATCGTCGAGAGTGACGGCAGCGGACAGCTTCACCTCCGCGGCGGCAAGTATGACCAGGTAGGCTGGTATGTCGAAGGTATTCCTATCACTGATCCCAATATAGGCACATTCGGTACTGACCTTCTGACAACAGGTTTGAGCAAATTCCAGATGTATACAGGCGCGTTCGGAGCCGAATACGGCAATGCCATCTCCGGTGCTTTGAACGAGATCAAGAAAACAGGCGCCACTGCTCCGGGTATGAACTTTGTGGCCGAAAGCGGCAGCGATACATATGGATCCATGATTGGTGAGATCGGTGGAGGCACTGCTGAAACATTCAACTACTATGTAGGCGCAAACATGCAGCAAACAGACTTGGATGCGCCTTTTATCAAGAGGTTTGAGTACTCCGACAACGTCGCTAAGTTAGTATGGCCATCCAAAAAAGACAAAGTCACATTGCT
>JAJFVF010000001.1 GCA_021371935.1 bacterium | reverse complement strand
TGTCTGACTTGGGACCATCCTTGTAGATACGAGTTCACCGATTAATCCGGGACCCAGGATACCGTCCAGTCTCTTTTTAGTCATACAAGGTAGAGGAAACCATCTCGCTAACGTGCTCAAGGCACTCGAATCTGCTCGTCTACTCTACCAGGTGGATCATAGCGTCCTATTATCCACCATTATCTGACAGGCAAGGCAATAATACAAGGAATCTGCTGTGAACCTGACGCAACAATAGCAGGTTTGGTGTCGCAATCGAGCGATGACTGATTAGGCCTTTTGCAATCTCATCTTGCATTTTTAATTTTATATTTATGCAGCGGCCAGTTTGTCAGCATATGGCAGCAGCACTTCAACAGGCTGTGCAATCGAGTCAATCTCAAACGCCGGGTCAGTATTTGTCGACAGGTCTATATCGAGAGGACCGTCGGTCGTTGAGATAATTCGCAGAGTGGGCCGTGTTGGATGTTTGTTGCTTCCGCCCACAACTATTGCGTAATCACCTTTCATCAATCGCACCAGCGAACCGAGTGGATGCAGCTTGGCACGGGCGGCGAACCTGGCCATAAGCTGCCGATCATACTGTCCGGGAGCTTCGTACAACATCCATGCGATTGCCTGCTGAGCATTCCAGCGTTCCCGATATGGCCGATCCGTGGTCAGCGCATCATATGTATCGACGATAGCGACCAGCCTGCTCAAAAGATGCGGCCTGTGAGTCATGGACACGGCCGGATATCCACTTCCATCGGATCGAATATGATGTTCAAGAGCTATAGTGGATGCCAGCGCAGGCAGGTCGGGCAGTCCCGCGAGTGCTCTTGCGCCCTCGGCTGGATGTCTATGTATCTGCTGCCACTCTTCTTCAGTCAGCTTGCCTGGTTTGCGTACTATCTCAGCGTCCACAAAGACCTTGCCGACATCATGCAGCAGTGCCGATATTCCAAGTTCGAGTGTGGATGGTGTATCGAGGCCCAGGTCCTTGCTAAGGACCATAGAGAGAATGCAGACGTTTACGCTGTGCTCTGATAGGTAACGGTCATAGCTTCTGATGCCGGTGAGCGCCAGGAGTGTGCTGTCATCATGTATCAGGCTTTGAAGCGAATCAGAGACCACAGTCCTTATCTCCGGCACGGGTATTTGAAGTCCCGATTCCACGGCTTTCATCGCTTGCTCGACGAGCAGCAGTGCCTCTTCATATATATCAGCCGGGTCCTTTCCTTCGCGTGATTCTATGGGCATGACACCATATTTGGTCTTTATATGAACTATATTTCGCCTGCTGATTTCCATTTCTATATTTCCGCGCAGAGCCAAATTCTCCGGTGAAAGGCTGAGGATTTCCGCGAAATCGAGCAGTTCATCAGGCGTGATTCCCGATATGAGCCTGAGTTCACTGACCTTTCTTGCATGCAGAGTATCCGCAAATGAAGCCAATGTGCCGGTGTTGTCTTCGATGGGAAAACTGTCGAGTGCGAAATACGACTTCGCCACAGCAATCACAAGGTTCGGCTGGGTCAGAAGCAGTGCTGCCAGCGTTTGATGAGCATCATCGAGCATATCCTCGATAACCGGATGTGAACGCCCATATTGCGCCACACTTTTTGCGCATATATTGATTTTGGATAGAGCATCAGCAATAAGAGCATGCATATCCGAGGGCTGTTTATTGATAATTTCGTCCATATACTCGTCTCCTATGCTGCTTTCTTCTGCTTATCTCTAATATGCTGGGCTGCACGCAAGGCTGATTGTCGTATATTTTCAAATTTGGACCTGCCGAAAAGGTGTCTGCGTTTAGCAATCTTGTCGAGGAAGTCCAGTGTGGCTGCGTCGCCCAGTTTTCCCAGTGCGTCGACGGCTGCGATACGAATCCCCATTACCGTATGCGAGGCTGCTTTCATCAATATCTCAGATACCATCGGCACTCTCACATTCGGCAGCATCTCGACTGCCATGATTGCCAGAGCCTCATCGTCACCGTGTATTACCGATGCTACTTCCTCCAGCGCCCATGCTCGTCCAATCCCTATCAATATTTCCAGCGCCGCCACTTTGCCGGATGGCGATCCGTCACGCAGCAGGTCAGCCAACTGAGCCGATGCTGATGTGCCATTCTTCACGATTGCGCGAATAATGGACTGTTTGAATTCTTCTGATGAGTTTATGTCAAGCATTCGGATCATACCCAATGCAATTTCAGGGCACAGATCGACCAGCGCAGCCGATATTCTAATTGCCTCAGCGCTGCCGTTTTCCAATGCCAGGCTTATCAATAGATCGAGTTTGTCTTTTTCGAGTCCCAGAAGCGCGGATCGCACATTGGTCTTTCTCCAACCACTTTCATTATCACAAACAGCTTCCTCTATGAGTCCGCCGGCAAAGAGCAGCGCACAGTTAAGGTCATTGACGTCCATTGCTCGAAGCACCATCTCAGCCAATGCCTTGACAATGCGCGAGTGTTCACAGGCGCTGTTTTCCCATCTCATCAGTGTGAGCAGAGTAGTGCCTGTGGATGTCATTATGGAGACAGGCTGGAGTTCTCTCCTCCATGCCGACAGCGGTCCATATGCGCGCGCTCCAAAGAGATCATCAAATGCATTCGGTTTCGGCAGGTCTTTCTGCATCATCTGCCCGACCATGTTTTCTATATCGCTGATATTCTCAATACGGCGATGGACATTATCATCATTTTCATCATCAAGCGTAAACCCGCCGAATGTCGGTCGCATTTCCTGCGGCAGTTTTAGTATTGCTTTTCTGATTTGCGGTGCAGCTTTATCCCATTCTTCCGAATGTGTTCCGGCAAGCGATTTCAAATCGTTGACGACCTCGCCGGCAATTTCACCCGACATATCTTGACGCCTTGCCGCATGAAGTTTGGTAACTGCTTCCCGTATCAATCTTGCGGCAGAATCCGGATTAGATAAAACTTGTGTGATCGGCAGTTTTGGCAGATTGTCTTCTTCTTTGTCCTGTTGGGAGAGCCAGTTAAGCACAGAGGCCAACACGCGGTCATCATCAAAACTGTCGTCCGCCACTGCCACGTGGTCTTCATCGGAGTCGTCCTCAGTCGTGTAGACCGCCTCAGTCAGAACAATTCTGCTCACACCGCGCTGGCGCAGATATGTGCTCGGTCCGCCGCTTGATCTGACATCGCGCGGCTCAGCATTCAAAAACAGTATGAATTCGCGCAGTTGCTCCACAGGCGGAGTGCCAACAAACGTAATTGCCATTGCCCCGCGAGCCCTTATTCTTTGGCATATCTGTTTGCTGTCAGGTGTCGTGTTGAAGTAGTGTTCGTTTATGATCACTGCATTTTTTGCGAAAATACAGGTGGCGCGTTCATATGTTTCCACGAACTGCTCGACACATCCTGCCAGTTCACCAAGGACGGCAAGTGAGTTTGGATGCTCAATCCCATAGAGACTGATCTGTGTGCGAGCAAGTTCAATGGCTTTTATTGTTTCTATAAGCGCTGGTGGCTGCTCCAGCTTTGCCAGGAGTTCGTCGGGTGCTGTTTGTTGCTTATCGTTGGTCATGAAACAGTGCCTCCGATTTTGCTCAAATATGTCTTTCCACATTTGTGTTCATATTTGCGAACTTGGCATCCGAACGCAATCGGTCCGATTCATCTGTTTTGCTCTGAGAGTGCGGTAATGCTATAGTGGAGCCACTATGGAGAAATACGATAAGAAACAGATATACGAATATTGTCAGATACGTTCGATCATGGTCAGACTGGATGTTATCAGGGTGACCGCCACAATGCCTGATTACGTGCATGCTGAGGTGAATCTGCTCCCGGTGGGGTGTAACAGAGCTGAGGACTGTAGGCGCGAAGGCATAAGATGCATTGTATACGATAAACACGGCTCCGATCCTTGTCCAGAAGCCTGGAAAGGAGAGTTTTGATATTTAGTAGTTTGTATATTTGATTTTATATTTGGGCTTTGGCGTATGGTGTCAGCCTTGGGACGAGTAGGGGAACCTCGCTTCTGTAATGTGCATACTCATCGCCAAACCTTGCTCCAAGTGCTCTTTCCTCGAAGATTATCAAATACGGTATGATGATCGCTATCACCACCGGCAGCAGGACAAACGCCGAGATTGACCTTTGAAGAAGCGCCACACCAAGCAGCAAAAAGATCAGCCCGATCACGCTTGGGTTCCTTGTGTATGCATAGGGGCCTGTCGTCACAAGGACCTGAGTGGGATGGAATGCGGTTCCAAATACTTCAAGAGGGAGTCCTTTGCCCACGAACAGCAGGTATGTATATGCCCACGAGACCCAAAATACGCCGACAAGGAATGAAAAGGCCGCCAATATAAGCAAAATCGGAGTGTCACCAAGATGTTCAATGCCCAGTGCATGATCCAGCGCCTGCGCGATAAACCAATATATCGTCGGCGCTGCCGCTCCAATCATCACCAGTGAAAGAACTATACCGAACACTGCTTTTTTTGCGCTTACATTCATGTCAAGTCACCCCAATTAGATTACCCGATGACGGATGAGCTCAAACACGTCTTTTGATTTCATAACATTTATCAGTGAAAAAGCATAAAAAAGTGAAGCTCGGACCCTTGACTTCCGGTATCAGTATGTCTATAATATACCTTGCGCGTTGGTGTATAGGAGCCTAAGCTGATAGTAATTATCGACAGCTAGATATCGGCTCAATCGACGAGATGTTCCTTGAAATATCAGGGGAGGCGAATCGTCTTCCCTTTTTGTTGTCTAAATGCATGATCGTGGGCCTATAGCTCAGTTGGTTAGAGCGCACCCCTGATAAGGGTGAGGTCGTTGGTCCGAATCCAACTAGGCCCACCATTCGGGTTTCAGGTTCCGGGTGTAAGGTAGCGGAGTAGTTTCCGGCATCCAACATCCATCACCTGACTGGGGGCTTAGCTCAGCTGGGAGAGCGATTGCTTTGCACGCAATAGGTCAGGGGTTCGAATCCCCTAGCCTCCACCAAAAAAGGCAGCAAAGAATTGCCGAGTTTTTGCAAAAAAGTATTGACTGCATAGATTTCGGCGATGTATAATACATTTCCGTGCGCCGTGGTATATCCCCGGTAAAAGTACCAAATTGGCTGGTTGAGTCGATCCGGTATTGCGGAAGTTAGTTCTTTGACAATTGTATATTGATGCGAAAACGTATGCGAAGCCTTAAGATCCGGTTGTATGTTATGTAAGATGTGTAGTGTGTTAATCTCACGACACAGTGACTCATAACTTGCAACGGTATTTAAGTTTTTGGT